>JABFWM010000157.1 GCA_013362195.1 Acidobacteriota bacterium | reverse complement strand
ACGACGCTCTTCCGATCTAAGAGATCATCAAGCTGCGCGATCTCGAGAACGTCAGCTCGGTGCTGGTCACGCACCAGCTGCGCGACGCGTTCTACGTCGCCGAGCACACCGCGCGGCGGAACGGGCGCGAGGTCGCGTTCGAGAAAGCGGCGCCGCACAAGGCGTCAGAGGCGGAGTTCATCATGCTCAAGGACGGGCGCATCGCCTTCGAAGGCAACGCGCAGGAGCTCCGCGCGGCCGCCGAGCACGACCCCTACATCGACGCGTTTCTGTCGTAGAAGGATATATGCCGAGAACGAGATCGCTCGCCTGGTCCGAGTTGAAGATCGGGATCCTCGCCGTCGTCGCGCTGTTCCTGGCGGCCTTGATCATCGTCGCGGTCGGCGGCCAGAGCGGCTTTGCGTGGCAGCGCTACACGCTGAAGACCAGGTTCGACAACGTGCAGGGGCTCAAGAGCGGCGCGATCGTGCGGGTCGCGGGCGTGGAAGTGGGGAAGGTCACCGACGTCTCGTTCTCGGGCGCCGCCGTCCAGATCACCTTGTCGGTCAAGAAGGACATGCAGCAGCGCATCACGACGGATTCGCGCGCGTCGATCGGTTCGCTCAGCCTGCTCGGCGAGCCGGTCATCGACATCTCGCCCGCGGCGACCGGGACGCCGCTGCAGGACGGCGGCTTCGTGCAGCCGGGGCGCGGGCAGGCGGCGATTACCGACGTCGCGGCCAGCGCGAGCGCCGGGCTGGATCAGGCCACCGCGATGCTGCGCGATATCCGCGCCGGCAAGGGCACGGTCGGCAAGCTCTTCACCGACGAGCAGCTCTATCGCGAGGTCAACGGCTTCGTCGATTCCGCACAGGTCGTCGCCGGGTATCTGTCGAAGGGGCAGGGGACCATCGGCATGCTCGTGAGGGACCCCGCCGCCTACCGGCAGCTCAACGCAGCGCTCACGAACCTGCAGGACATGACCCGCCGCATCAATGCCGGCGAGGGCAGCCTCGGACAGCTCCTGAACGACGACCGGCTGGCGAAATCACTGAGCTCGGCGAGCGGCAATTTCGATCAGATCACCGCGCGGCTGAATCGCGGAGAGGGCACGGCGGGGAAGCTGCTGACGGAGAAGGAGCTGTACGACCGGATCAACCGGATGGCGAACAGTCTCGATCAGCTGACCGCCAACCTGAATCAGGGACAGGGAACGGCCGGCCAGCTGCTGCACGACAAGCAGTTGTATGACAATATGAATGCCGCCGCGAACGAATTGCGCGGGCTCATCGAGGCGATCAAGAAAGATCCCAAAAAATACCTCAACGTGCGAGTCAGTATCTTCTAACGGAGTACAGCGATGACGCGCGAGAGTGGTGGAGACGCAGGCACGGTCATTCTGGCGTTCGTGCTCGGGGCGGTGACGGGCGCCGCGGTGGCGCTTCTGATGGCGCCGGCGACCGGCGAGGACACGCGCAAGCGGCTGGCGGAGCGGGCGCGTGAAGGCGCGGATCGCGCGCGCGAGGTCGCCGGGCAGGGACGCGAGCTGTGGAACCGGCAGCGCGAGACGATCGCCACGGCGGTCGAGCGCGGGCGCGAGGCGTACCAGCAGGCGCGCGGAGCGCAGACGCCGGGAACGCCATCCGGGGAGCCTCTGTGACCGATTGGAGCGCGGTCTTCCTCGGCATCATCGCGGTCGCCACCCTCGTGATGGCGCTGATTCAGGTGGGCGCGATTGTGTTCGCGGCCCGCCTTGCCGCGCAGGTGCAGCAGCTCGCGTCGACGGTGCAGCAGGACATCCAGCCGTTGATCGCGCGCGCGAACGCCATTGCCGAAGAGGCCTCCCGGACCGCCACCATGGCGACCGCCCAGGCGCAGAAGATCGATCGCCTCGTGACCGACCTGACGCGGCGCGTCGACGAGACGTCGCTGGTCATCCAGGAGGCGATCATCACGCCGGCACGCGAAGGACTGGCCATCGTCGCGGCGGTGAAGGCCGGATTGACCGCGCTCCGCGGGTTCCGCGACCTTCGCGGCCGTCCCGGCCGGGTCGAGGATGAGGATGCGCTGTTTATAGGGTAAACTGCCGCGTACATCCAGGTTCCAGACTTCGGCTTCAGGCTACAGGGGAGTCACCATGGTGAAGACCTGCGCCGCCCTTTTTGCTGCCGCCATGCTTGCTGCGCCAGGCGCCGCCGCCGCGCAGGAGGCCCGATCACCGGAGGTCGTCAAACAGCTCACTCAGTTACTCGATCAGAAGAAGCTCGATAGCATCGCCACCGCCGACCCGCAGAACCTCGGCACCTACGTCGCCGCGCTCTACTTCGCGGGATCGCAGCTGCTCGTCGTCAGCGGCAAATACGCCGCCCCGCCGCTCCTCAACGAAAAGATCGGCAAGAAGGACTATCGCGATGTCTACATCGATCTGAGCTCCGCGTCGGTCGCGGGATCGAAGATGTTCGTGATGGACATGAACGCGGACGGCCTCGTCGCCCGACCCAGCGAGAACCAGGGGATGGACAGCTTCGAGAGCGGGGCGAAGCAGGTCACGTTCGATGGCGACTGGAAGAAGGCGAAGATGTCGGAGGCGGAGTACACGAAGGCGTTCAGCGAGGCCGACGCGGCCTATGCCCGTGCGATCGACCTGCTCCTCACCCAGCTCAAGGCATCGGGCACCTACTGAATCCGGCCCGCGGTACGGTCGCGGCGCGCGGCGCGCGTTGCCGCGACTGCTCGTCTGAGGTAAACTGATCGTCTCTCGCGCACGAGATTCACGGTGCCGTTGTCGATCCGTGTGAATCCGTGGTGAGGAACTGGGCGCTTGGCTCAGCGGTAGAGCATCGCCTTCACACGGCGGGGGTCAGTGGTTCGAATCCACTAGCGCCCACCACCCTTCGCTCACGGGCCGCGTGCGAAGGTGGACCAGTTCCCGCACCGTTGCACCCCTTGATGACGACCCTGCCGGAACACCCCGCTATTCGCGGATGCCCACTCTCGTCGAATCGCGCGCCCATCGCAACACCATGACGCGCCCGCATTCGTCGCATCCGTACACGGACCCGTCCGCGAGGTGTTCGACGAACGTCAGCTGGTGAGAGCCACACTGAGGGCATACGGCCGCTGGGGAGTCGGTCGCCATGCGCGGGCGCTCTGCAGGGCCTGTGCCGCGGCTCGAGGCCGATGAATGCGGGTGACGGGCGGTCGTGTGCGGATCGATCGCGACGCGAGTGTCTGGCAACGGACAGCCGCGATCAGAATCGTCGCGGCGCCTCGATCGTCGTCAGCGCCGCTTTTCCGGCAGCCGCCGCTGACCCGCGCCGTCGTACATGTGATCCTTCGGATCGATCTGGCGCATCGGCTTTTCGCGCTGACGCTCTTCCTGTGCGTGCGCGGTGATGCCCGGCACCCGTGAGATGAGGAACAGCGCATTCGCGATTTCGGGCGGGATGCCGATGTCGCCGCACAGCGCCGCGATCGCGCCGTCGATGTTCACGGGCTGCGCACGCCCGGCGGGCAGCTCGCTGACGACGAGTTCGACGGCGCGGATCATCTGGATGTGTTCGCCTTCGAGCTCGAGTTCGAGCGCCATCTGGAACAGGCGCGCCGCCCGCGGATCGCGCGTGTGAAAGCGATGACCGAACCCCGGGATGGGCTCCGCCGGGTCGAGCTTTTCGACGATCGCGCCGGCGGCCTCCTTGTAGCTCGCGCCGCGGCGGACCAGGTCGAGCCCTCGATCGAGGAACTGCATGCAGCTCTCGATGTCGCCGCCATGATAGCGGCCGAACCCGAGCACGCCCGCCGCGACGCAGGCGCGCAGCGGCGCGCCGGTGGTCGCGGTGTTGCGCGCGGCCAGCGTCGACGGCGGCGTCGCGCCGTGATCGATGAAGGACACGAGGATGGCTTCCATGACGCTGCCGATGGCCGGCGACGGCACGTCGCCCATCAGCAGCAGATAGATCGCCTCTCCGAAGGTCAGCCGGCCCATGATCTCGTCGAGCGGGTAGCCGCGGACGAGGATCTTGTTCGGCTCGATACACGTCAGCGCCGTCTTCCACTTGTCGTCGGTGACGCGCGGAGTGACGCGCCGCTCGATCGAGGCGTCGACGGTGCCGCCGTTGGTTCTGGGTTTCGTCATGGCGCGCCTCAAGAGGTGCCGTACAGACGGTCGCCGAAGTCGCCAAGGCCCGGCACGATGAACTTGTGCTCGTTCAGCTCGCGATCGATCACCGGCGTGAAGATGCGGACGTCGGGGTAGTGCCGCTCGACGAGCCGCACGCCGTCAGGCGCGGCGACGATGCAGATCATGCGGATGTCGCGCGCGCCCGCGTGGTGCAGGAGATCGAGCGCGGCGACCGCGCTGCCGCCCGTCGCCAGCATCGGATCGATCATCAGCACGACGGATCCGTCGAGGCGCGCGGGCAGCTTCGCGTAGTACTGCGAGGCGATCGCCGTCGCCTCGTCGCGCTGCAGCCCGATGTGGCCGACCCGGGCGCCGGGGATCAGCTCC
>JABFWM010000657.1 GCA_013362195.1 Acidobacteriota bacterium | reverse complement strand
AACAAGACGATCTTCGTCGCGTGGGAGCATGCGTATCTGCAGCGGGTCGTGCAGAACATCATGAATTCGTACGGCGGGGGCGCGGCGGTGCCGGCGTGGATCTCCGGCGACTACGACAGCCTGTACGTCGTGCGCGTCAATTATTCGACCGGCACGCCGCGGGCGACGTTCGAGCGCGACACCGAAGGCCTGAACGGGTTGTCGACGGCCTGCCCGTACTGACGGCGCGGCGACCTTTCTTCCCGCGACGCGCTGACGCGCTGATCGTCCTCAGTCGTTCAGGTGGCGGCGCACCACGTCTCGAATCGCGCTGCTCAGTTCTGTGCCGGGCCGCGGCCGCGGCGGCGTTGCGCCGGCCCGGAGCAGTGCCTCCAGGACGCCTGCGTAATCGCCGGTGAGCGGGTCCCATCCATGGACCGAACTGTAGATGGCCCACGCGGCCGGCGTGCCGCTGAAATCCTGATCGACGGCATCCAGCGGCGCGCCGCGCTCGATGATGGCCTGCGCCATCTCCAGGTTGCCGTGCCACGCCGCCCAGTGCAGTGCGGTCGCGCCATGCTGGCCGCGCGCGTCGAGGGGCCATCCGGCCTCGAGCATGCGGCGTACCGCCTCGAGATCGTTCTCCTGCGCGACTGCGGGTAGCCGCGCACGATCCTCCGCATCCAGCGTACGCGCGATGGCCGGGTGCGCGACAAGAACGGCGTCGCGGAGCGCGGTGTCGCCCGTCTCGCACGCCAGCGCCAGCTTCATCCCGTCAGGCGCCGCTTCGATCAAGCGCGCGGCAAGGTCGTCATGGCCGAACTCGCGCGCGACGTGCACGGCGGTCTTGTGCGCGCCCAGCGTCCAGATATAGATGGAGCCGCCGCTGCGTGGATCGCGCTTCGGAAAGAACCGGTCCGAGACGGCCGTGCGGATCGAGCGGGGATCGGCGCGCAAATGCTGGCGCACGCGCGGTTCGTCGCCGAGCGCGGCGGTCATCAGGATGTCGGTCTGCGTGCCGCGCTCGACGAGATACCGCGCGGTGACCTGACGATCGCGAACCATCCATTGCGCGGCCGTGGATTCGTGGTCGATATCGCGCGCGTCGACGTCCGCGCCGTGGGCGATCAGACATGCCGCGACCTCAATCGAGGCGGCGAAGTGCAGGGGCATCTGGCCGTCGCCTCCGCGCGCATGCACGAGGGCAGGATCCCCGGCCAGCAGTTCCTCGAGCCGATCGATGCGTCCGAGCCGCGCCGCGGCATGCACGTCCACCGTCGCGCCCCGCTCGATCAGAAAGGCGGCAAGGTCCGGGTCGTCCTGATCCAGAACGCCGAAGCCGCCGGCCCACCAGTGGCTCCGTTGGTCGATGTGTGCACCGGCGTGCAGCAGCACGTCGATCGCTTCGCGATTGCGGCGTTGGACCGCCTCGAGCAGCGCCGTGGACCCGAACGCCGCGCCGGGAAGGGCCTCGTCGAGCCTGCCCTGCAATCCGGGGTGCCGCTCGAGCACGCGACGGACGTCCGCGGCGTCATTCGCGCGCACGGCCGACGCGAGGTCGCGTGCGGGATCGCCATCACCGTGGTCCATCAACGGCCTCCTTGCAGATGGTGCGCCTGCTGTTCCGCTTCGAGCGCAAGCTCCATGGCGAGAAACGTCTGCTGCTGCGCGTTCGCCGTCTCGGTGCGATTGACGACGTCGTCCACGAGGCGCGTGGCGTACGGCAGCACGACGTCCGACGTGTCGATGTAGCGCGGGCCCTTCTCGTCCACCAGGAACAGGTGGTTGTCGCCCGGACGTCCGGCAATGTCGATGCTCTTGCGGACTTCGATGTACCCGTTCGTTCCGAGGATCGTCAATCGCCCGTCGCCGTAGACGGCGAGCCCGGCCGGCGTGAACCAGTCGACGCGGACGTAGCCGGTGCCGCCATTGCCGCGCAGCATGACGTCGCCGAAGTCCTCGAGTTCGGGATACTGCGGGTGGTTGGCGTTGCGCACCTGCGATGCGACGATCTCCGCTTCGCTCGATCCGGTGAAGAACACGAACTGATCGATGTGGTGTGAGCCCACGTCGCAGAGGATCCCGCCGTACTGCTCGCGCTTGAAGAACCACGAGGGACGGCTCTCGGGATTCAGCTTGTGCGGCCCGAGCGACACCGTCTGAATCACGCGCCCGATGGCGCCGGCCTTCACGAGTTCAGCGGCCTTGGCCGTCGCTCTGTGCTCGTGGCGCTCGACGAGGACGGAATAGATGCGCCTGGTCTCGGCCTGCACGCGCCGGACCTCGGCCAGTTGCGCGAGCGAGGTGGCGCCCGGCTTGTCGACCATGAAGGCCTTGCCGTGGCGCATCGCCTCGATGCCGAGCGGCGCGCGCTCGTTGGGGATCGCGGCGCTGACGACGAGGTGAATGGACGGATCCTCGAGAATCGCCCGTTCGTCTCGCGCGAGGGTCGCCGAGGGGTAGCGCTTCGCGAACGCGTCGATCAACTCGCGTTCCTTCGCGAAGAACGACACCAGTTCGCCGCCGCCACGCGCGACCGCGGCGATCTGCCCGTGAATGTGGCTGTGGTTCAAGCCAATGGCGGCAAACCGGATGCGGGGCGCGGCGGGCGCCTGTCCGCGCCACGCGAGGACGGCCGCGGCCGAGAGGGACGTGCCGAGAAACTCGCGGCGGCTCCGGGCGTTCGTGTGCATCGATGCTCCGACACGGTAATATACGCGGCTTCTATGCGAAACACGTCCATCGGCGCGCTGCTCGTCAGCGTCCTGCTCACGTCCGCCGTCGTCGAACTGCCGCATCTCGGGCCGGCGCTCACCGCGAGCGCGGATCGAGGCACGACAGCACAGGCGGCGCCGCGTGCCTCCGCGCAGACGGACACCGCGCTCGATCGCTACGTGGCAGCACCCGACGCCGCGTTCACCTGGAAGGTGGTGCGTGACCTGCCAATCTCCGGCGAGACCCGCCAGCGCGGCGGCGCGCCACGAGGCCTCACCGCGACGCTCATCGACATGACGTCGCAGCGGTGGCTCAGCGAACGCGAAGTCGAACAGCCGCTCTGGCGGCACTGGATCACGGTCGTGCGTCCGGCGGCCGTCACCAGCGACGTCGGGCTGCTGTTCATCACCGGTGGGCGGCTCGATCGCAATCCTCCGGCGTCGGCGCCGTCATGGCTGATCGATGCGGCACGCGAGACCGGAACCGTCACCGCCGAACTGCGTCTGGTCCCGAACCAGCCGATCGTCTTCAAGGACGATCCCGCGCACAAGGCGCGCGTCGAGGACGAGTTCATCGCCTACACCTGGGATCACTACATCCGGACGGGCGACGAGCGCTGGCCGGCGCGCCTGCCGATGACGAAGAGCGCCGTCCGGGCGATGGACACCATCACCGCGTTCACCTCGTCGCGAGAGGGCGGCGGGCACGCGGTGCGCCGCTTCGTCGTCTCCGGTGCATCGAAGCGGGGCTGGACCACATGGACGACGGCCGCGGTCGACCGGCGCGTCGTCGCGATCGCACCGGCCGTGATCGATCTGCTCAACGTGGAACCGTCCTTCATTCATCATTGGCGCGCATATGGCGCGTGGTCGGACGCCGTGCAGGACTACGTCGACCTCGGGCTGATGGAACGCCTTGGGACCCCTGAATTCCGCGCCCTCATGAGGATCGAAGAGCCGTACTCGTATCGCGATCGCCTGACGATGCCGAAGTTCATGGTCAACGCGTCGGGCGACGAGTTCTTCCTGCCGGATTCGTCGCGGTTCTACTTTGACGATCTGGCTGGCGAGAAGCACCTGCGCTACGTCCCTAACACCAATCATTCGCTGCAGAAGACCGATGCGACCGACAGCCTGATTGCGTTCTACGCATCGATCGTGAAGGGGACGCCGCGTCCCGCGATCACCTGGACCTTCGAGAACGATGGCGCGATCAGAGTCACGTCGAACGAGCGCCCGGATGCCGTCAAGGTGTGGCGCGCGACGAATCCGAAGGCCCGCGACTTCCGCTTCGACGTGATCGGGGCCGCCTACGAGAGCACGGCGCTGACGCCATCGGGACCGAACACGTGGGTCGCGCGCGTGCCGCCGCCCGCGTCGGGATGGACGGCGTTCTTCGTCGAACTGACGTTCCCCGGCGCCGGCACGTATCCGTTCAAAGAGACGACCGGCGTGCGCGTCGTACCGGACACGCTGCCGTACCCGCCGCCGAAGACCACCCGGACACTCACCGGCGGCAAGGAGTTCAGCCGATAACGGCAGACCGGCACGCTCACCGTCGAGCGCGTGGCCGCCGTGCGAGGCGAGTGAGCGGCGTGCGCGCCCGTGTTATAAGCTCTCCGCCATGCACCGACGAGAGTTCCTGTCCAGTCTGGCCGTCCTGCCGGCGCTCGCGACCGCAGATCTGCCGCAGGGCGCGCGGCCCTCGTCAGGACGGGCGCCGCTCAAGCTTGGCACCGTCACGTACAACATCGCGAAGGACTGGAACGTCCCCACGCTCATCAAGAACCTGACAGAGGC
>JABFWM010000258.1 GCA_013362195.1 Acidobacteriota bacterium | reverse complement strand
GCCGCTGTTCGGATCTACCCCCAACGCGTGCGTTCGCTTACGCTCGCGATCTTGATTGCACCACCTCGCCGCTTGGAGTGACGATGTTCTGGGGCCCCACCCCCAACGCGTGCGCTCGCTTACGCTCGCGATCTTGAACGGCTTGCGCTCGCTCACGCTCGCCATCTTGAATCGCAACACCTCGCCGCTTGGGGTTGCGATGCCGCCCACCTTCGCGCTTCGCACTGATGTAGGGCGGGTCTTCAGACCCGCCTCGGCGTGCGGCGCCTCGGAGCGGCTTGTTGCCGGCCGACAACCGGTCCTGTTCGCTGCGACTCTCCGCCGCAGACGTGACGGGCGTTCTTCGACCGCCGTCCTCCTCGTCCCCCGCTACTCGAAGCGCAGCGCCTCAATCGGGTCCAGCTGCGCGGCTTTGCGCGCCGGATAGAAGCCGAAGAACACGCCGGTCGCCGCCGAGAATCCGAACGCCATCGCGATCGCGTTGGACGGAATGACGGTCGGCCACTCCATGAACTTCTTCACCGCGGCGCTCAGGCCGAACCCCATCGCGATGCCAATCAGGCCGCCGAACAGGCTGATCACCACCGCTTCGACGAGGAACTGCAGCAGCACGTCCTTGCCGCGCGCGCCAATCGCCATGCGCAGTCCAATCTCGCGCGTCCGTTCCGTCACCGACACCAGCATGATGTTCATGATGCCGATGCCGCCGACCATCAGCGACACGCCCGCGATGCTCGCGAGCAGCGTCGTCATCGTCTTGGTCGTTTCCGTGCGGACGCTCGCGATCTCTTCCTGCGTGCGCACCATGAAGTCGTCGGGCTCGCCAGGCTGCAGCTTGTGCTGGGTGCGGAGCGCGTCGGCGATTGCCGCCGCGACCGGCGCGGTGTCCGCCGTTTCCGACGAGACCGTGATGTTCTGAATGTGCTGGATGCCCTGCAGCTTCTTCTGCACGGTCGTGTAGGGCACCATGACCATGTCGTCCTGATCCTGCCCGAAGGGGCCCTGGCCCTTCGAGGCCAGAACGCCGATCACCTTGAACGGTTGATTGCGGATGCGGACGATCTGCCCGGCCGGATCGGCGTCCGGACCGAACAGCGTGTCCGAGACGGTTGTGCCGAGGACGGCGACCTTGGCCGCGCTGGTCACGTCCTGTGCGGTGAAGAAGGCGCCGTGCTTCAGCGGCCAGTTGCGGATCAGCGGCAGCTCGACATCCGCCCCCTGGATCTGCGTCGACCAGTTCTGATTGCCCGCGATCACCTGCGAGCGCGAGTTCACGCCGGCCGACACGTACTGCACGCCCGGGACCTGCCGCAGCGCCTGCGCGTCGGCGGGCGTCAGCGTCGTCGCGAAGCCCTGGCCCTGCCGCACGCCGCCCTGCGAGAAGTTGCCGGCATTGATGTTGATCAGGTTCGTGCCCGCCGATTTGACCTGCTCTTCGATGGTCGACTGGGCGCCGCGGCCGAGCGCCACCATCGTGATCACGGCGCCGACGCCAATGATCATCCCCAGCATCGTCAGCACGGTGCGCATCTTGTTGCGGTTGAGCGCCTTCAGCGCGATGCGGAAGGTCATGATGATCGACATGGCTCTATCCCGTCACTGGTTCGTGCGAGCCGACGACGACGTCGTGCGCCGCGTCTTCGTCCGGCGGCGGCAGAAGCTTCAACTCGTCTGCCGCGATCCGGCGCCTGGCGACCGGCTGATCGAGCTGGATCTTGCCGTCACGGAACCGCACCAGCCGCGTGCCGTGCTCGGCGATGTCCACTTCATGCGTGATCAGGACGACGGTGATCCCGCGCTCCATGTTGAGGCGCTGAAAAATGTCCATCACCTCGACGCTGGTGCGTGTGTCGAGGTTCCCGGTCGGCTCGTCGGCGAGGAGGATCGACGGCTCGTTGATCAACGCGCGCGCAATCGCGACACGCTGCTGCTGGCCGCCGGACAGCTGGTTCGGATAGTGATCCAGGCGCTTGCCGAGACCGACGATCTCCAGCGCCTCTTTCGCGCGCCGGTGCCGTTCCGCCGACTTCATCCGGCTGCCGCCGTTGTAGAGCAGCGGGAGCTCCACGTTGTCGAGGGCGGTCGTCCGCGAGAGCAGGTTGAAGCCCTGGAACACGAACCCGATCTTCTTGTTCCGCACCGCCGCGAGGTCGTCCTTCGAGAGCGTCGAGACGTCCCTGCCGTCGAGGAAATATTGCCCGCTCGTCGGCCGATCGAGGCAGCCGATGATGTGCATGAACGTCGACTTCCCCGACCCCGACGGCCCCGTGACGCACACGAACTCGCCGCGGCGCACATCGACCGACGCGCCTCGCAAGGCGCGTACTTCGATGTCGCCGACCTGGTAGGTCTTCGTCAGATCGCGAACGGAGATGACGACGTCACTCATGAATGTTTGCCGCCGGGTCTGAAGACCCGGCCCGCACCTGCTTGGCGCGAGGCCGGTCCGAAGGCCGCCGTGCACCTGTTTGGCGCTCGGCGTCTGCCAGCTAGCCGCGGCCGCCGCGGCCGCCGCCGAATCCGCCAGGCCCGCCCGGACGTCCGGGCTGCTGGAGCAGCGGGTTGCCGTTGTTCTGTCCGCCCGGCCGCTGCGTCTGTTCCGCGCCCGTGACGACGTTGGTGACCACCTCGGTGCCAGGCTGAAGTTCTTCGGCGTTGAGAATCTCGGTGTAGGTGCCGTCGGAGATCCCGAGGCGCAGGTTCACGGGCTTGAGCTGTTTGTTGATGTAGAGCCAGGTGCGTCCGCGGGTTTCGACCGTCGGCAGCGGCCCGAACAGCGAGTCGATTGTCCCCGCGTTGGCCGTCGCGGCCGGACGCGAACCGTTCGACTGCGGCCCGCGCACGGCGGCGTTGCCGCCGCGAGACGGCGCGTTCTGCCGCTCTCCGCCCTGCGCATTCGGTTGCGCGGCGCCGCCGCCGAACGAGCCGAAGCCGCCACCCTGCGCCATGCGCTCGCGCATGCGCTGCTCGAAGGCGGCGCGTTCCTCGGGGCTCATCTGCGCCCTCCGCTCTTCCATGCGGCGCCGGCGTTCCTCCGGATCCATGTTCGCGAAGCTTCCACGGCCGCCCGCGGCATCGCCGCCGCCGCGCTGGAACGCGCCACCCGTCGGGCCGCCGTCCTGCGGCGCCGCGTTGGCCTGCGGACGCGCCGATCGATCGGCGCCGCGCGCCCCCTGCCCGCTGGTGCCCGTGCCATGCGCGCCGGCATTCTGCGCGGCCGCCGTCGTCTGGCCGGCCGTCGCCGTGCCCGCCGGCTGCGGCGCGGGCTGTCCGGACTGACCGCCTTGTGCGGTCTGGCCGCCGCGTCCGAAGCCGAATCCGCCGCGTCCGCCGCCGAACGCGCGCTCGATGTCGGGCGTGATTTCCTGATTCAGCGCCGCGAACGTATCGCGCGTCGGACGGAAGCGCAGCGCCGCGTTCGGAATCCGCAGCACGTTGTTCCTGTGCGCGATCTCGATGTTGACGTTCGCGGTCATCCCCGGCTTGAGCTTCAGCTCCGGGTTCGGCACGTCGATGACGGTGGAGTAGGTCACGACGTTCTGCACCGTCGTCGGATTGAGACGCACCTGCTGCACCGTGCCGATGAACTGTTCGGTCGGGTAGGCGTCGACGCGGAAGCGGACCGTCTGGCCCGGCCGCATCCGGCCGACATCCGATTCGTCGATGTTGGCGTTGACCTGCATCTTCGTCAGGTCGGCGGCGATGACGAACAGCGTCGGCGCCTGCATGCTCGCCGCGACGGTCTGTCCGCGATCGACGTTGCGCGAGATGACGATGCCGTCGATCGGCGCGGCGATGATCGTGTGCCCGAGGTCGACCTCCGACTTGTTCACCGCCGCCCTGGCCTGCACGATCTGCGATTCGGTGGACCGGAGCTGCGCCGCGGCCTGTTTCGCGGTCGCTTCCGCCGCGTCCAGGTCCGCCTTGGGCAGCAGGCTGCGCGCCGCCAGCTCGCGCGCGCGCGCGAGCCTGGTCTGCGCATCTTCGACCGCCGCCCGCTGGCGTTCGAGGTTGGCCTCCGCGTTCACCAGGTTGGCCTTCGCCGTCTCGACCTGCGTCTGCAGGATCGACGGATCGAGACGGGCGATGACCTGTCCCTTCTTCACGATCGAATTGAAATCCGCGTAGAGCTCGTCGACGGTTCCGGACACCTGGGTCCCGACCTGCACGGTCGTCACCGCTTGCAGCGTGCCGGTCGCGCCGACCTGATCGACGACATCGCCGCGCGTGATCTGCTGCGTCGTCACGGTCGGCTCCGGGCCGCCGCGCGTCTTGTAGTACGCGGCGCCGCCCGCTCCGATCGCAATCAGGACGATGAGGACCGTGATCAGCTTTTTCATGACTGCCGTCGTGTCGGAAGAAACCCGCAGCGCCGGCTAGAAGCCGCCGCCGCCGGTGAACGTGCCGATCCCCCCGGTGCCCACGCCGCCCGCGGCCGTGCCTGCGGTGCCGCCAGTGCCGCTGGTCGTGCCGGTGATGCCCGCCGCGGCGCCGGCCC
>JABFWM010000578.1 GCA_013362195.1 Acidobacteriota bacterium | reverse complement strand
TCGTTCCGGCGCGCGATGCGGACGCCTTCGCGCGTGCCCTGGACGATATGCTTGCCGACCCCGACGAGCGGCTGGAGCTGGGTCAGCTCGCACGGGCCCGGGCCGCCCTCTATTCGCCCCAGCGCATGGCGAGCGGCATGGCCGAGATCTACACGCGGGTTGCCCGGCCCCACTTCATGCCCACCGCAATCGCAGGCGCGGCATGAGGATCGTCTATTTCACCCACTCCCTGCGATCATGCTGGAACCATGGCAACGCGCATTTCCTCCGTGGCGTGCTGACCGAACTCGTTTCGCGCGGCCACGATGTGCAGGTCTTCGAGCCGGAGGGGGCGTGGAGCCTCGAGAACCTCGTCAAGGACCATGGCGAGGAGGGGCTGGCGGCATTCCGCAAGGCCTATCCGGAGCTCAGCTCGCAAACCTATGCGCGCCCCGAAGAGGGTGCCAGCCATGCCTGGGGCGCCGACCTAGTGATCGTCCACGAGTGGAACGATCCCGAGCTGGTCGCCGCCGTCGGCCGGATGCGCAGGCGCGGTGGCCGATTCACCTTGCTGTTCCACGACACCCACCACCGCGCAGTCTCCGCGCCGCACGAAATGCGCGCGTACGATCTCGGTGCATATGACGGGGTGCTCGCCTTCGGTGAGACGCTCGCTGACGTCTACCGACGGTGGGGCTGGGACGGCCGGGTTTTCGTCTGGCACGAGGCGGCCGACACTCGCCGTTTCCATCCTCCCGTGCGGGAAGGCTCACGCGAAGGCTTGGTGTGGATCGGCAACTGGGGCGACGGAGAGCGCAGCGCCGAGCTCGCCGAGTTCCTGCTGAAGCCAGCTCGCGACGCGGATCTGAGCCTCGACGTTTACGGGGTCCGTTATCCCGACGCCGCAAAGCGCACGCTCGCGGATCACGGCGCGCGCTTCCACGGGTGGCTGGCGAACGCGGAGGCGCCAGACGTGTTCGCGCACCACCTCGCAACGGTGCACGTGCCGCGGCGCTTCTATGCGAACGCGCTGCCGGGCATTCCGACCATTCGCGTGTTCGAAGCGCTGGCGTGCGGCATTCCGCTGGTGTCGGCGCCGTGGGACGATTGCGAGCATCTGTTCCGCATCGATGAGGATTTCCTGATGGTGCGCGATGGCGCGGAGGTGACGCGCGCTCTGCGGGACCTCAAAGGCGATGCGGAGCTGCGTGCCTCGCTTGTCCGCAACGGGATCGAGACGATCCTGCAGCGCCACACCTGCGCGCATCGGGTCGATGAGCTGATGGCCATCGCCGAGGGCCTGCGCATGTCCTCGCTGGAGAGTGCTGCGTGAAGATCGCCTTCTACGGATCTAGTCTGCTCTCGTCCTGGTGGAACGGCGCGGCGACCTATTATCGCGGGCTGCTGCGCAACCTTGCCGCGCGGGGGCACGATATCAGCTTTTACGAGCCGGACGCCTACGAGCGGCAGCAGCACCGCGATATGGATCCTCCGGAGTGGGCTCGCTCGGTCGTGTATCCGGCGACCGCGGATGGACTGCGCTCCGTCCTTGCCGAGGCAGGCAAGGCCGACGTGGTCGTCAAGGCGAGCGGCGTAGGGATCTTCGACGACGAGCTCATCGCCGGGATCGTCGAGCACGCGGCGCCGCACGCGTTGAAGATCTTCTGGGACGTCGATGCGGCTGCAACCCTCGAGGAGATGCGCGCGGAGGCCGATCATCCCGTACGGCGCGCCCTAAGCTCACTCGACCTGGTGCTGACCTATGGCGGCGGGCCGCCGGTCGTGCAGACCTATGAGGGCTTCGGCGCTCGTGCCTGCATGCCGGTCTACAATGCGCTGGACCCGACGACGCATCATCCCGTCGAGCCCGATCCGCGATTTACGGCCGACCTGTCGTTCCTCGGCAACCGGCTTCCCGACCGCGAAGCGCGCGTCGAGCAATTCTTCCTCGAACCTGCGGCGAGGCTGTCCGAGCGGAAGTTCCTGATGGGCGGGAATGGTTGGGAGTCAAAGCAACTGCCGCCGAACGTGCGGCATCTCGGGCATGTGTTCACTCACGAGCACAATGCATTCAACTGCACGCCGCTCGCAGTCCTAAACGTCGCTCGCGACAGCATGGCCGACATCGGCTTCTCTCCAGCGACACGGGTGTTCGAGGCGGCGGGCGCCGCAGCGTGCCTGATCACGGATGCGTGGGAAGGGATCGAGCTGTTCCTGAAGCCGGACGAGGAAGTGCTCTTGGCGCGCGATGGTCAGGACGTGGCGGAGCATGTGCGCGAACTCACACCAGAACGGGCGCGAGCCATCGGCCAGGCGGCCCTTCGGCGCGTGCTCAACGAGCACGCCTACGCCCACCGCGGAGCCGAGGTGGACGCACTCCTGAAGCGCGAAATGGCGAGCCGCCTCAACGAGGTCGCCGCATGAAGCTGGTGGTGCTCGGCCTCAGTCTTTCGTCCTCCTGGGGCAACGGGCACGCCACGACCTACCGTGCCTTGCTGAAGGCGTTTGCCGCGCGCGGGCACGACATCCTGTTCCTGGAGCGCGACGTACCCTGGTACCGCGGCAGCCGCGACATCGGCGAACCGGACTATTGCCGGCTCGAGTTCTACGGCTCGATCGAAGAGCTGCGACACTGGAGCGACAAGATCCGGAATGCCGACGCCGTGATCGTCGGCTCCTACGTGCCGGAAGGAGTCGAGGTCGGGCGTCTCGTGCAGCGGCTCGCGCGCGGCGTGACCGCTTTCTACGACATCGACACGCCCGTTACCCTTGCCAAGCTCGAGCGCCGCGACTTCGAATATCTCTCCCCCGAGGTCGTCCCGGGTTACGATTTGTATCTGTCGTTCACCGGCGGGCCGACGCTGCGACGGATCGAGCGCGAGTTCGGATCGCCCATGGCGCGCGCGCTCTACTGCTCGGTCGATCCGGATGCATATCCGGTGCTCGACGTCCCGAAGGCCTGGGACCTCAGCTATCTCGGCACCTATAGCGACGACCGCCAGCCGACCCTCGAGAAGCTGCTGATCGAGCCGGCCCGGCGCCTGCCGCGCCTGAGGTTCTGCGTCGCAGGCCCCCAATATCCGGAGGGCATTGACTGGCCGGACAATGTCGAGCGGATCGAGCATTTGCCACCGTCCGAGCATCCCCGCTTCTACGCTGCGTCGCGCTACACGCTGAACGTCACGCGTGCGGACATGATCGCCGCCGGATGGTCGCCTTCCGTGCGCCTCTTCGAAGCGGCATCCTGCGCCACCCCCGTCATTTCCGACGAATGGCCCGGCCTCGACAGCCTGTTCGCGCCCGAACGCGAGATCGTCCTGGCGAGCAGTGCCGACGAAGCGGTGGCGCGGCTTTCGTCGAGAGATTCCGCAGCTCTGGGCAAAGCCGCACGCGAGCGGATTCTCGCGGCGCACACTTCGGCACACCGCGCCCGCGAGCTCGAGCAGCACATCCAGGAAGCCGCGGCAGCCAGGTTCGGGGCCGGTCAAAAGGAGCGTAATGTGAAGCGTAATGAAGAGATCGTGCTCGTGACCGGTGGAGCCGGCTTCATCGGCTCGAACCTTTGCGACCGGCTAATCGACGAGGGTGCCCGCGTGATCTGCGTCGACAGCCTTCAGACCGGCCGCGCCGACAATCTCGCGCAGCACGAACGCGAGCCGCGCTTCGAGTTCGTCGAGCATGACGTCATCGACAAGCTGCCGCAGTGGCTGCGCGGAGGGCGCGTGAAGTTCACGCACATCTATCATCTCGCCTGCGCCGCCTCGCCGCCGCACTACCAGGCGGACCCGGAACATACGATGCTGACCTGTGTCGTCGGCACGCGCAATCTCCTGACCCTGGCGGAGGAGACGGGCGCGCGGCTGCTGCTGAGTTCGACGAGCGAGGTCTATGGCGATCCGGAGGTCCATCCGCAAACCGAGGACTATCGTGGCTGGGTCAACTGCACCGGTCCACGCGCCTGCTACGATGAAGGCAAGCGAGCGGCGGAGACGCTCGCTTTCGACTTCCTGCGCTCGAGGCGCGCGGACGTCCGCGTTGCCCGGATCTTCAACACCTACGGCCCTCGCATGCGCTGTGACGACGGGCGCGTGGTATCGAACGTCGTTTGTCAGGCGCTGTCGGGCGAAGACATCACGGTTTACGGCGACGGATCCCAGACGCGCAGCTTCTGCTACGTCGATGACCTCGTCGAAGGCCTGTGCCGCCTGATGAGGAGCGACCGCGCCGCGGGCATGCCGGTCAACCTGGGCAACCCGAGCGAGTTGACGGTTCGCGACCTGGTCAATCTCGTTCTCGCCATGACCGGCTCCTCCTCCGGAATAGTGCGGATGCCGCTGCCCGAGGACGATCCGAGACGCCGCAAGCCTGACATCAGCCGAGCTCGGGAACTGCTTGGGTGGCAGCCCGAAGTCGATCTCCGACAGGGACTGAAAGCAACGATCCGCTGGTTCGCGAAAGCGGAGAACCGGATCGAGCGGCCGCTTTATGCCGAACAGCCGCTGGTTGTGGCCGCCGAATGAAGGATGGACGATGGAGCGATCC
>JABFWM010000503.1 GCA_013362195.1 Acidobacteriota bacterium | reverse complement strand
AGACCCGGCCTACAGCTCTGAAGACCCGGCCTACAGCTCTGAAGACCCGGCCTACAGCTCTGAAGACCCGGCCTACGCGTGATAGCCCTAAGCCCTAAGCCCTAAGCCATGAGTCGCGCGCAGCGCGCGGCGCGCGTCAGAACGTCACGCGGACGCCGAACCGCAGGATTCGCGGCGAGAGGTTCTGCACCAGCTGATTGAACGTCGCGGACCCGGCGTTGCGGTTGCGCACCAGCTCCGTGTTCGCGTTCATCACGTTGAACAGATCCGCGATCGCCTCGATGTTGGCGCGGTCGACACGGACCGTCTTCGCCGCGCGCAGATCGAGGTCCCACAGATCGTCGAGCCGGAACGTGTCGAGCGCCGGCGAGACCAGCACGCGTCTGGTGCCGTCGACGCCGAGCGCCGCGTTGCGGTAGACCGGGAACGGGTAGCCCTGGCGCCCGAACACGTTGGCCGCGAGGGTGATCCCCCACGGCGCCTGATAGAGGCCGTTCGCGTTGATCTGCCACGACGAGTGGATGAAGATGTCGCCCGATCCGCTGCCGCCGCTGCGCACCGTGAACGCGCCGCCGTTGACGAGCGGGGTGAGGTCGGTCCGCGTCGGGTTGCCCTGTTCATTGATCGCGGTGCCGTAATGCTCGCGCGGCGCGTTCCACGCGCCGCCGACGCGCGCCATCCACCTGTTCGACAGCCGCCTGGTCAGCGTGACCTCCACGCCGTGGTAGTAGCTGTAGTAGCCCGGATAGTTGGTGAGGATCGTCCCGAAGTCGACGGCATCGACCTGCGCGGCGTCGGGAAGGAAGGTCGGCACGTCGTAGGCCGAGCCGTCGGGCAGCGTGCCCGTGAGGTGCGCGCCGGCATGGTAGGCGAGCGTGTCGAGCCCGAGCCACGGCGTGTAGTAGTTGGTGAAGTTGCCGTTCACGCCGGTCGTGCGCGTGTAGGTGTACGACGCCGCCACCGCCAGGTTCGCCATCAGCTCGCGATCGATCCCGGCGACGACCGCGCTCGTGTGCGGCGCCTTCAGGTGTGGATCGATCCGGTCGACCGAGGTCACCGACGTCGGGTTGCCGAGATCGAACCCGCCGCCGACCGTGATGAAGTGAGTGAAGTCGACCTCGCCCGCCTGCGCCACGTGGTCGCCGTTCGCATCGATCCAGCCATAGTCGGCGAAGCCGGCATTGCTGCTCGGGTTCGAGTAGCCGACGATCCCGGTCTCGAGCTGGCCGGCGGTGCGGTTGACGCTCGCGCGCAGCAGCGTGCGGCGCGAGTCGTCGAGCGCCCACGTCGCGCCGGCGCGCGGCGACACGTCGGTCCACGTGAACGGCGCGTCGTAGCCGCCGAACGAGATGCCCGGCACGAGGTCCGGGAACGCCGCGTTCGCCTTGGTGACGCTGGGCAGCGCGGAGCCCCACTGCCGATCGAACCGCGCACCGACGTCGAGCGTCAGCCGGCCGCGCGACAGCGTGTCCCCGGCATAGAGGCTGAAGAACTCGAGGCGGTTCGTGCCCAGGCCTTCACGGTAGATGCGCGCGACGTTGTTGGTCGCGGAGTTGTTCAGCGCCCGGATCATGTTCCCCGGCCACAGCGTCCCCGTCGTCGCATCGACGCGGCGGTAGCCGCCGCCGAATTTGAGGTCGTGGGCGACGCCCCATGCGGTGTGGAACGCGCTGCCGTCGACGTTGGCGGTGTGCTGCGGGCGGATGTTCAGGCTCTGCCGCGTCGATCCGAACGAGGCGCCGAGCACCTGGCTCTCGCCGGCCTCCTGATCGAGCCCGCCCTTCGGCACCAGGCCGAAGCCGGTGTTGTAGTAGGCGTAGCGGCCCGAGAGGAACAGGTTGGCGCCGAACACGTGGTTGTCCTCGATCTTCGTGAGGCCGTGCGGACCGCCGGCGTAGGCGCCGCCCTGGTCCCACGTCGCCGACCCGGCGTCGCGCGTGATCCCCGACGTCCCCGGCGAGCGCCCGAACTTTTCCTTCGCGCCCAGATACCAGAGGACGTTGATCATGTCCTTGCCGGTCGCCTGCCAGTTGCCCTTGGCGTCGAAGGTCTTGAGCACGGTGCGGTCGATCAGGTTGCCGGATCGGCGCGACAGGCGGATGTCCTGATTGGCCCACGAGCCGTAGAACCACGCCGTGTCGCGGACGATCGGGCCGCCGATCTCCGCGGTGTAGTCGGAGATCTGGTTGTTGTGATCGGCGGTCCGGGGCGTCACGCCAATCGCCTTCAGCTCGTCGGGCACGTTGCCCGCTTCGAGGTCGTCGCTCGTGAAGTAGCCGCGCACGCCGCCGTGCAGCTGGTTGGTGCCGCGCTTGACCACCATGTTCAGGCCCACGCCGCCGGTCGGCTGCTTCAGATCCTGGCCGGACGTCGACACCTGCACCTCTTCGAAGTTGTCGTAGTTGAAATAGGTGGGCGACGCGCCAATCGCCGCCATGTCCGTGATCACCACGCCGTCCATCGTCCACACCGCGTCCTGCGGACGCGTGCCCTTCGACTGGAAGTTGGACTGCTGGCCGGTCTCGTTGCCGGCGATGTTCACGCGATCGACCATCACGCCCGGCACCGTGCGGAGCAGCGCCCACGGATCGCGCGAGGTCGGGATCTTTTCCAGTTCGGCGCTCGTGAAGTTCGTCGCCATGCCCATCGCCTTCGCGTCGACGATCGGCGAGCCGCCCGTGACCGTCAGCGTCTCCGACAGCGACGCCACCTTCATCGTCACCGGGATGTCGACGTGCTGTCCGACGGTCAACGTGATGCCTTCGTGGATCAATTTCGAGAATCCCTGCAGCTCGGACGTCACCTGGTAGGTGCCCGGCGGCAGGTCGAGGAAGCGGAAGCGGCCGTCCGCTTCGGTGACGAACGTCGCCGAGCGATCGGCGCCGGTGAGCGTGATGGTGACGCCGGGGAGCACGCCCCCCTGCTGGTCCCGCACGACGCCCGCGATGGTGCCGCTCTGGACCTGCGCCACCGCGGGGACCGCGAGGGCGAGGCAGAGGGCGAGCAGAACGGAAAGCCTTCGCATGATGTTGGATGCTCCTTCAGTTGTAGGCCGGGTCTTTTAGACCCGGCGCTGTACGGCATCCACCGTGCCGCTTGTCTGCACGCCAAACCACGCCGGAATCGGATGATGTGATGGACGGTGGGACGACGAGTTGGAGGGACGCGCGGTGCGCCGTGTCAGCGGCCCGCGTCTGGCGGCGCTCACACGGTGGTTCGTCCCTCGGAGCTGGCCGTCTACAACTTCCCGGAGTGCGTCAGCGGCGGTTGGAGTGCTTGCGGCGGCCGTGAGCGGACGGGACGGAGAGATCGGAGAGAACGGAGAGGTCGGAGAGGTCGGAGAGAACGGAGAGAACGCTTTAAGGTTCTTTTAAAGAGAGTTGATTTTCTGTCCGCGCTCTCCGCGCTCTCCCTGTCCGTCAGTGCACGTCAGGTGAACGAGGCTCCCGCGCCCCTCAGTTGAACGAAGCCACACGACGACGCAGGGTCTTCACGTGTTCCCAGATCTGCGACGACTCGGAGGCCTCCTGTGATTCGTCCGCGGGGGCGTCGTGCCCGTCGGCGGTGTCGGGACGCGGCATCAGGCGCAGGTAGGCTTCGAGATCGCGGAGCGCGGCGCCGAAGTCCTCCATGTGATACGCGAGCAGGCCGCGATCGCGCAGTTCGGAGAGCGCCGAGGGGTCGACCGCGAGCAGCAGATCGGCAATGAAGCGCGCCTGCGGAAACGATCGCATGCGCACGTAGAGCCGCTTCAGGTTGACGAGCATGCGGACGACGATCTGCGGGCGCGTCGCGGTGGCGAGCAGCGCCGGATCGAAGGCCTCGTCGCCGACGTGCTGCCGCAGCAGCTGCCGGCAGTCCACTTCCGAGAGCAGCGCGCCGCTGTGGAAGGGATCGACGATGAGATCCTCGTCGCCGGTCGTCGACGGGATGCGCACGAGGAAGTGGCCGGGGAAGTTCACCCCTTCGATCCGCAGTCCCGCGCGCCGCGCCACTTCGAGATAGATCACCGCCAGGCTGATCGGAATCCCGGTGCGCCGATCGAGCACCTCGTTGAGAAAGCTGTTGCGCGGATCGTCGTAGTGCTCCCGGTTGCCGCTGAAGCCGAGCTCCTCGTAGAGATACGCGTTGAGCGTGGCAATCGCGGGCCGCTGATCGCCGCGCGCGGCGTCGGCGCCATTGCGGCGGTGGAGCCGTCCGGCGGCCGCTTCGCCCATGCGCTCGAGGCGCTGCAGGTACGGCTCGGGATCGAGCGTCGGGTATTCGACGCGCGCGATCGCGAGCGCCGCGGCGGCGAGCGCTTCGCCGGGTTCGTTCAGCGCCGCGAGGAGCTCGTCGCCGGCACGGGCCGCTCGTGCCTGCAGAGTGCGCACGGGCAAATTGTAGCGCGACTCGCGTCGGCTGACCCGCCTCGCGCGCCGGGTCTGAAGACCCGGCCTACACGACCGCCGGGTCTGAAGACCCGGCCTACACGACTCAGGGCTCACGGCTGAGAGCTGAGAGCTGAGAGCTGACAGCTGAG
>JABFWM010000307.1 GCA_013362195.1 Acidobacteriota bacterium | reverse complement strand
CTCCGATCCGCGTGAGCTCAGAGGCGGAGGTACGGAGGGCAGCGCCGCTATTTCACCGTCACCGGCGCGCTCGTCGCTGCCCGCACATACCCGTTGTTGAAGAACAACCGGAATTCATACGTGCCCGGCGTCCCCGGTGCGGTCACCGTCCAGGTCCTCGTCGTCACACCCGCGCCGACATACACGAAGTTCGTGTAGCTCGTGTTCGCTGCACTCGTCAGCGCGAACGCCAGCCAGTCGAGTTGCCCGCCCGCACCGTCCTGCAGAGTGACGGTAATGCTCGCGCCGGGAGCCACCATCGTCGCACTCACGGTCAGCGTCGGCGCCGGCGCAATCGTGAACGGCAGCGATGACGACGTGCCGCCGCCGGGCGGAGGTGTGAGCACCGAGATGGAGGCGGTGCCGACGGCCGCGATGTCCGCCGCCGCGATGGTCGCGCGCAGCTGTGTCGCGCTCACGAACGTGGTCGGCCGCGCCACGCCGTTCCACATCACGATCGATGTGGTCACGAACTCCGTGCCCGTGACCGTCAGGGTCAAGCCGGCGCCGCCGACCATCGCGCGCGACGGGCTGATCGACGTCATCGCCGGCGCCGCACTTGCCGGCGGGGTCACCGCTACCGGCGCGCTGGTTGCCGCCCGCGTGTAGCCGTTGTTGAGGAACAGCCGGAACTCGTAGGTGCCCGGCGTCGAAGGCGCCGTCACCGTCCACGTCCGCGTCGTCACGCCCGCGCCCACGTAGACGAACGACGTATAGCTCGTGTTCGCTGCACTCGTCAGCGCGAAGGCGAGCCAGTCGAACGAGCCGCCCGGGCTGTTCGTGAGCGTGACGGTGATCGGTGTCCCGACCAGCGCGCTCGTGGTGCTGACGCTCAAGACGGGCGGAAGCGCCATCGTGAACGTCGCCGCCCCGGACGTGCCGCCGCCCGGCGGCGCAGAGACGACGGTGACGGCGGCGGTACCCGGCGACGCGATGTCGGCGGCCGGGATCGCCGCCTGCAGCTGCGTGCTGCTTACGAACGTCGTCGCGCGCGGCGTTCCATTCCACTGCACCACGGACGTCGCCATGAAGCTGGTGCCCGTGACCGTCAGCGTGAAGCCTGGACTGCCCGCGCCGATGCTCGCCGGCGACAGCGTCGAAATCACGGGCGCCGGGTTCTGTGCGACGTCCACGGTCACCGCCGCGCTCGTCGCCGCGCGCGTATAGCCGTTGTTCAGGAAATATCGGAACTCGTACGGCCCCGGCGTGGACGGCATCGTCACCGTCCAGGTGCGATCGGTGATGTTGGCGCCGACGTAGGTGAACGTGGCATAGCTCGAATTCGGGGCCGACGTCGAGGCAAGCGCGAGCCAGTCGGTGGACCCGCCGAAGCCGTTCGCCAGCGTGACGGTGACGCGGCTCGACGGTGCGACCGTGGTCGCGCTCACGCTCAGCGAGGGCGGCGGATCGATCGGGACCGTCACGGTCGCCGACGTGCCGCCGCCGGGCGAGGGCGTCGACACGAACACGCGGGCGGTTGTGCCGCTCAGATCCGCGGGCGAGATGACCGCCTGCAGCTCGGTCGTGCTGACGATCGTCGTCGGCTTCGGGACGCCGTTCCAGTACGCGACCGAGAACACGTCGAAGCCGCTGCCGGTGACCCTGATGCTCACCGGCGACGTCCCGGCACGCACCCGCGCCGGCGACACCGACGTCAATACCGGGAGCGGATTGAAGACGGTGGCGATCGACGCGAGCGCCTCGAAGAGGCTGAGTCGAGGCGCCGTCACGCCGCCGCCGAAGATCCTTGTGTCCGTGATCGGCTTGCCGGTGCGCCGGAGCGCGTCGAGAATCGCCGTGACGTCCGCGCCGGGCGCCGCCTGGCGCATCACGGCGAACGCGCCCGCGACGTGCGGCGCCGCCATCGACGTGCCGCTCAGCGCCGCGAACCCGCCGCCCGGCACCGACGAGGTGATCGAGTCACCGGGCGCGAACAGCGACAGGAACGACGCGACGTTCGAGAAATACGACACCTCGTTCGTCTTGTCGATGGAACCGACGCTGATGGCCGACGAAATGCACGCGGGCGAGGAGATGACGGTGCCGAACCCGTCGTTGCCGGACGCGGCCACCGTCGCGACGCCAATCGACCGCAGGTTGTCGATCGCGGGCTTGTACGGCTGATCGTCGCACGGCGCGGCGAAGGCAGTTCCGCCGACGCTCAAATTCACGGCGACGACGCCCAGCGCCGCGGCGCGCAAGTACACCCGTTCGAGTCCGGCGATGATGTCGGACGAGAACGCGCCCGCGCACGGCGCGACGAGTCCGCAGCTCTGCGCATCGATAATCCGCGAGAACACCTGCACCGCCATCAGATGCGCGCCCTTCGCCACGCCGGAGAACGGCTGTGACGCCGACGCGCCGCTGCCGGCGGCGATGCCGGCCACGTGCGTGCCGTGAAGGCAGTCCGACAGCGAGCAGGGCGCCGCGGCTCCCGGGCCGAACTGTTGGTCGGTGCCGCCGGGACACGTCGACTCGCTGACCCCCGCGACGGTGCTGCTGAAGCAGGCCTCTTCGATCACCTTGCCCGAGAGAAACGGATGGCTCGCGTCGACGCCGGTATCGAGGACGGCAATCGTCGTCCCCGCGCCGTCGTAGCCGCTGGCCCATGCCTGATCGCCCTGGATGAGCGGAACGCTCTCGGCCAGCACCGGCCGCGCGATCGCGTCCTCGAACACGCGCGCGACGTCGGGCGACATGCCGAGCGCGCGGAGGGCGGCCGGACCCGCCTCGATCGCCAGGTACGGAACGGTCGTGAAGCGGTGGACCAGGCGGCGATCCGACGCCGGGAGCGCCGACCATACCCGATCGGCGGCGGCGCCGACCGCGCGTCGCTGCGCGGCAACCCGTGCGGCCTCCGGCATCGCGCCTTCGGCGACGTGCCCGCCGGGGATCCGCAGTTCGACGATGACGCGCACATGGCCGTCGCGCGCCGCGCGGGCGTGCAGGTCCGCCGGAACGGCCCCGGGCTGCGGCGCCCGCGACTGCCCCGACACGACCGTGCCGCAGACAAAGACAAGAACACCAATCCACGCCCGGGTTGTGGCCGCGCGAACTGTCATGGTGTGACCTCTCTACGCGAATGTGGTGAAGCGTCGGGGATCCCAGGAAAAACCCGCCGCGCGGGTCGCCGCCTGACGCGGAGCACGAGCGGGGCTGCGCCGCGTCGCCGCGACGCGGTCCATCGTGAGACAGCGATTCACTTCCTGCGTCACCGCGCCGGGCGTCGCCACGGCGTGACCGTGAACGCGCCCGCGCACTTCCGAGTGGCCTCAGTTTCCGCGATTACGAGTCTGTGCGGGGGACGTACAGAGATGAAAGGCGTCTTCGAGCAGGCCGGGTCTTCAGATCCGGCGACTCAGGCCCCGGTGATCGGCGACGAGAAGGTCAGCCTGGAATTGCGCAGCAGCCACCCGCCGAGCGGATCGCCGTGGTCGGACAACACGCAGGTATGACGCGAACAGAGATCGCGCAATCGCACTTCCGCGCGGCGCGGGACGAACCGTGCCGAGGAGTAGCCGCACAGCAGCCGGAACGGCACCTCCGCCGCGAGCTGGTTCCACATATCCTCGAGCGTGACGGCGGCGTCGATGTCATCGAGCTCGGCCAGCACGTCGACCATCTCGCCGTAAATGCGGAGCGGCGCACGCCCGGCGAGCGCGCGCACCGGGCCGGCAATCACCGTCTCGAACGCGCCCCTGTGGGGCACACCGCCGCGCGACGACTCCGAGGCCTTCACGACCGCGTTCATCACTGTCAGTCGACCGCTCGCACGAAGCGCGTCAATGTCCAGCCCGCTCCCGGCCAGCACCCGATGGGTGCTGATCCAGTTCTCCTCGCGCGCGAGGACGAGCAGGTCGTCGCCAGCCTGGCAGCCGGCAGAAAGGAACGCCGCGACCGTCGCGGCCAGCGATTCCTTCGAGTCGAACAGCTGGACGAGGTGCTCCGAGGCGCACGCGGCGTGATTATGAATTCCGCTCGCGCCGTGATCGGATCGAGACACTATCCTCCATGATACCTTCGCGCACGCGCCCGTCACCACTCAGTGCTGCGGACGCGCAGCCGGTGCGCTCGGCGATCCGGGCAGGCGAACGCGGAAGGTGGCGCCGCGGCCGAGGCCGGCGCTCTCCGCGTCGATGGTCCCGCCGTGCATTTCGACGATGCTGCGGGCGATTGAGAGGCCGAGGCCGAGCCCTCCGGATTCGCGCGTCAACCGTACGTCTGCCTGCCTGAACCGTTCGAACACGTGCGGCAGGAACGCTTCGTCGATGCCGCGTCCGGTATCGACGACCGAGATTTCGACGGCTGACGGCTCGGAGCGGGCGCGCACCTGCACGTGCCCGCCGACCGGCGTGAACTTCACCGCATTCGTGAGCAGGTTCCACAACACCTGCTGCAGGCGATCGTGATCCCCCGGGAGCATCGCGGTCGCCTGATCGATGTCCGCTTCCAGCCTGATCCGCTTCGCCTCCGCGGCGGGCGTGATCGTGGCGATCGCATCGGCAATCAGCTGCGGCACGCTGACCGGTCCGATCGTCAAGCGCAGCTTCCCCGAGATGATGCGGGAGACGTCGAGGATCTCTTCGACAATCTGCGTCAGCGTCGCGCCGTTGCGTTCGATGACGTCGAGCGCCGCGGGCTGGCGCTCCGGCGGCACGACGCCGGTGCGCAGCATGCGCGCGTAGCCGAGCATGGCGTTCAAGGGCGTCCGCAGCTCGTGCGACAGGGTGGCGAGGAACTCGTCCTTGAGTTGATTCGCCGTCCGGGCTTCCTCGTACGCCCAGGCATTTTCGATGGCGATGGCGGCGCGATCGGCGACGGTTTCCGCGAAGCGCAAGTCCGCTTCCGTGTAATGCCGTCCCGACTCCGCCGTCACGAACGAGATCGCGCCGACCGTACCCTGGCGGGTGCGGAGCGGCACCATCATGTAGGACGTGAGGTCGAGCTTCCGGATCGCCTCACGCTGTTCCCGGTCGGGAATGCCGGCGTCGATCATCTCCTCGGTCAGGTGCGCGAGCATCTCGGATCGGCCGGTGCGAATCACGTTCGCGAGGCCTGACGGTTCATCGGGTCGCGGGGGGTACCGGCGATGGAACTCCTCCGCGAACGCGACGCGCGCGGGATCGATGTGCGCGACCGCGAGACGCTCGATCTCACCCTGGCGATTGAGCATGTCCACCGCGCACCAGTCGGCGATCTCGGGGACGGCCAGCTGTGCGAGCGTCTTCAGCGTGCTGTCGTAATCGAGCGACGCCGCCAGCGCGGACGCCGCGCGCGCGAGGAAGAGCGCCTGCTGCTCGCGACGGCGCTGCTCGTCGTGCAGGTTCGCGGTCCGCAGCGCCGCGCCGGCCAGATTGGCCAGGGCGCCGGCGAGGACGATCTCGTCACGTCCAAACGCGTGTGGCGTCCGGTAGTAGAAGACGAGCGAGGCCGTCGCCTCATCGTCGATGACCAGCGGTACCGCGAGCATCGATCGAATGCCCTCGCGGCGGTAGGCGTCGCGGCGCGCTTCGAGCATCGACGGCGCCATCACGTCTTCCGCGGCAATGGGATCGTGAGAGGCAATGGGCGCGGCCGGCTGTCCCTGATACGTGGAGACCATCGAGTCGGCGAACTCCGCCGAGACGCCCGCGTGGGAGGCGACGTGCCAGGCGCGGCGGATTGGATCGAGGCGCCAGACGGCATAGCCATCGGCCGAGACGAGTTCGCTGGCCAGCTGCAGGATCGCGCCGAGCGTATCTTCGATGCGTCGCGAGCCCAGGAGCGCGCCCGAGGTGGCAATCAGCGCCAGCAGCCGTTGCTGAAGTCCGGCTGCGGGCAGGACTTCCGCGTCTGCCATCGCGGTCATTGTAACGCGCGCCGCGGACCGAGCAGGGTCAGGCCCAGCGCCCCGAGCCACGCACTGACGATCGCGATGCGCTCGAGCTGAGGCTGCACCGCCGCGGGCGCGGCACTCGCGGCGGCGCAGTCGCGAGCCACGACCGCGACCAGCCGCGCGTCGCCATACGTCTGTCCGCGCGCGTCGCACGCGACCGTGCGTCCGGCGCGAATCGCGTCGATCACCCCGTCGGCGGTGGCCTCACGGGCGAACACGTAGGTGCGGCACATGCCGAGCGGCGCCAGGTAATGAAAGTCGGACGCGCCAATCTGCGCGATGCCGGGATGCATCGTCATGGCCTCGACGACGGCGGCGTCCAGTTCGCGCTGCGTGCGCAGCGCCGCGTGGCGCGCGGGATGCGCCGTTTCGATCCCGTCGACATCGGCAAAGGCCGGGCCGATGGCGCGCGCCGCGCGCTCGTCCGGATGCGCCACAATCGCCACCCCGCCCTGCGCGTGGACGTCGGCGGCCACGCGCGCCGCCGAGACGTCCCACCGCACCGTGCGCGTGATGCCGATCGCGGTCATGTGGTAGGCCGGCGTCGTCACTTCCTGTCCGGGCAGGAGCAGCACGCCGGTTGCGGCGCTCGTCGTCCAGCGCGCCAGCGGCCAGGAGAGCATGTGGTTGTGGTTCGTGAGCGCGATCACGTCGATGCCGCGGCGCCGTGCCTCGCGAGCGAGCGTCCACGGCGGCAGTGCGCCGTCGCCCGGAAAACTGTGGACGTGAAAATCCGCGGCGAGGACGTGCAGGCCGTCGACCATCCGGGGCGCGGCGGGCGCGGGACGCTCGCTGACGGAGCCCAGGATCACGCCGGCGATCCAGAGCAGCGCCGCGGCGATGCGGCCGGCCGTCACCGGGCGAACGTCCCGATCAGCCGCGGCCAGATCGCGACCGCGAGCGCGAACACACCGAACCCGATCCCGAGCGTCAGCGCCTGGTGCGCGATGGTCCGCCTGAGCGCCGAGCGATGCGTCATCGCGAGCGCCGCGCGGAAGAACGCAAACACCACGATCGACGTCCAGGCGATCGGCAGGACGATCGACGCCAGCGGCCAGCGCACGTCGCGGCCGGTGATCGGCGCGAGAACGGCCCAGAGCGCGAACCCGAGCAGCCACAGTGACCACGGCGCATGGGCGGTGAAGAACAGGTCGAGCATTCGCGCCGTCCCGAACCGGCGGCGAGCCGACGCGGGCATGACGAGCCGCGCGGCCCCGACCTGCAGCGCAAGCGCGACGCTCCAGCAGGCCATGGCGCTCGCGATCAGCGCCACGCTCACGTGCGAGGTCGCGGCGATCGAGACGGCGGTCGCGATCGTGACCAGCACGATGGCGGGACGATAACAGGCGTCAATCGGAGTCACCCGCTGGGGCGCGGCGGTGAACCGCGCGAAGGCGCGCTGGGGATGGCGCAGGATCTCGAGTTCCGGTGACACGCGGCAGCGTCGAGTTTAATCGATTGCCGCGGTGATCCGCTTGTAAGATGCTGGTAGGCGCCCCCGGGCCGATTATGGAACCCTCCCCGACCCCACTGCTGACGCTCCGCATCCGCCACGATCAGGACGTCGTTGCCGCCCGACAGCGCGCCGGCGATCTCTCGAACCTCCTCGGGTTCGATGCCGGCGAGCAGACCCGCATCGCGACGGCGGTCTCAGAGATTGTTCGCAACGCCGTCCGCTACGCGGCCTCCGGCGAAACGGTCTTCGCCGTCGATCGCGAGTCGAAGCCGCAGGCGCTCGTGATCACGGTGACGGATCGCGGTCCCGGCATCCCCCACCTGGACCGGGTGCTCAGCGGCCGCTACAAGTCGTCGACCGGCATGGGCCTGGGCATCGCCGGCGCGCGGCGCCTCATGGACGATTTCGACATCGAATCGACCGCGCGCGGCACGCGGGTCACCCTGCGCAAGGCGCTCTCACCGCGCGCGCAGCCCGTGACCGAAGCGCGCATCGAATCGATCGTGCGGGCGGTGCGCTCCCGGCAGCCGAGCGGCATCGCCGAAGAATTCCAGCGGCAGAACCAGGAGCTGCTGCGCGCGCTCGATGAATTGCAGACGCGCCAGGACGAGCTGGTCCGGCTCAATCGCGAGCTGGAAGACACCAATCGCGGCGTCGTCGCGCTCTACGCGGAGCTCGATGAAAAGGCGGATCACCTGCGCCGCGCCGACGAGCTCAAGTCGCGCTTCCTGTCGAACATGACCCACGAGTTCCGCACGCCCGTGAACTCGATTCTCGGGCTGTGCAATCTCATCGCCGAGGATCGGCAGCGCGAAGGGGACGAGACCGAACAGGAAGTGATTTACATCCGGAAGGCGGCCGAACAACTCAGCGAACTGGTGAACGATCTGCTCGATCTCGCGAAGGTCGAAGCCGGCAAGACGACGGTGCGGCCGGGGCCGATGGACGTCACGAAGCTGTTCGGCGCGCTGCGCGGCATGCTGCGCCCGCTGCTGCTCAATCAATCGGTGTCGCTGGTGTTCGACGCGCCCGAGCAGCTCCCGACGATCACGACCGACGAAGCGAAGCTGTCGCAGATCCTCCGCAACCTCATTTCCAACGCGCTCAAGTTCACCGAGCGCGGCGAGGTGCGCGTGGCCGCCGCGCTCGCCGACGGCGGTGAGGCGATCGCGTTCAGCGTCGCCGACACGGGCATCGGCATCGCCCCCGCGGATCAGGAGCGCATCTTCGAGGAGTTCACCCAGGTGGAGCACCGCCTGCAGCGCGGCGTGCGCGGCACCGGACTCGGCCTGCCGCTCTCGAAGCGGCTCGCGGAACTGCTCGGGGGGACGCTTCGCCTTGACAGCGAGCCCGGCGCCGGATCGACGTTCACCGTGACGCTGCCGCTGCACTACACGGCGGACGAGGCGGAGCCCGAGGTCGCCTGGACGCCGGACCCGGACAAGCGGCCCGTGCTCGTCGTCGAGGACAAGCCGGACGAGCAGCTGATTTACGAAAAGCTGCTCAAGGCGACGCGCTTTCAGATCTATCCCGCGGTGAGCGTCGAGCAGGCGGAGCGCGCGCTCACGATCATGCGGCCGGCGCTGGTGATCCTCGACATCCGCCTGCGCGGCGTCGAGTCGTGGGACTTTCTCCTGCGCCTGCGCCGCGATCCCGGGACCCAGGACGTCCCGGTCATCGTCATCACGTCGCTCGATGAGCGCGATCGCGCGTTCGCGCTCGGCGCCCAGGCGTGCTTCGCGAAACCGGTGTCGCGGCGGGCGCTCCTCAACACCATGGAGGCGCTCACCTCGGGTTCGTCGGCCGAACCCACGCGCGTGCTGCTGATCGATGACGAAGAGATCTCGCGCTATATCATCGCGCAGGCGCTCGACGGGGCGTGCCCCTTGACGGCCTGCGCGGACGCGGCCGAAGGACTGCGGCGCGCGCGCGAACACGAGACCGACGTGATCCTGCTCGATCTGATGCTGCCGGGCATGACCGGCTGGGAGGCGCTCGACGTCTTGCGCGACGATGCCGCGACCCGCGATCTGCCGGTCATCGTCGTCACCGCGAGCGCGCTCGACCCCGCCGGCCGCGACCAGCTGCTGCGGCACGCGCGCGACGTGATTTCGAAAGGAGACCTGACGCGCGAGCGCCTGCTCGGGGCAATCGCGGCCGCGGTCCACAGATAGCAACGGGAGCGCGCCACAGAACAGCACGGAAGAACACGAGCACCTGCGTGTGTGTGTATCTGTATCTTTCTGAGGCCACTGGTTTGTGTGTGCCTGTGTTTTTCCGTGGCCATTATTTTTGTGTTTATCTGTGTTCGTCTGTGGCCATAGTTTTGGTGTTTATCTGTGTTCGTCTGTGGCCATAGTTTTGGTATTTGTCCGTGTTCGTCTGTGGCCATGGTTTGGCGCGTGCCTGCGTTCTTCTGTGGCTCTGCACCACTGCTGAGAGGAGTAACGGTTGCTGACGGAAATTGTGGCCCACGATGAAGCGGCGCTGCTCCAGCGCTGGATCGACAATCAGTTCAACGCGTCCGGATTCCGTCCCGATCGCATCGGCAGGGCGGAACTCCAGGAGAACTCGACGCAGTTTCTCTCGTCCTTCCGGCGGGCGCTGAACTCCGGCGCCACCGACATTCAGGGGGCGGACTGGGCGGGGGTGCGGCACATCCTGGACGGGCTGTCGTCGGCGCGCGCCGAACAGGGGTTCAGCCCGACGGAGACCGCCACCTTCATCTTCTCGCTCAAGCAGCCGCTGTTCGAGCGCGCCCGGGCGCTCTATGCGAACGACCCGGCCAGGCTCGCCGAGGCGACCTGGGAGATCAGCCAGGTGCTCGACAAGCTCGGGCTCTACACGGCGGAAGTCTTCCAGCGCGGACGCGAAGCGGTGATCGTCCGTCAGCAGCAGGAGATGCTCGAGCTCTCGACGCCGGTGGTGACGCTGTGGGACGGCATCCTCGCGCTGCCGCTCATCGGCACCCTCGACAGCGCCCGCACGCAGGTCGTCATGGAAAGCCTGCTGCAGCGCATTGTCGACAGCGGCGCCGCGATTGCGATCATCGACATCACCGGCGTCCCCACCGTCGATACGCTGACCGCGCAGCATCTGCTCAAGACCGTCGCCGCCGCGCGGCTGATGGGGGCCGACTGCATCATCAGCGGCATCCGCCCGCAGATCGCGCAGACGATCGTGCACCTCGGCGTCGAGCTCGGGTCGGTGGTGACGAAGGCCACGCTCGCCGACGCCTTCAGCGTCGCGCTGCACCGCGCCGGCCTGGCCGTCGTGCAGAAGCAGGCCGCGCGCCGGAAGCCGCCGGCGGATCCGGATCGCGAGTCCGAGGGGAACGAGGCCTGACGTGGAGCGCATCCCCATTCTCAAGATGGGCGAGTACCTGCTCGTCACCATCCAGGTCGACATGCACGACCGCCTCGCGATGACGCTGCAGGACGACCTCACGGCGAAGATCGTCGCGGCGCGCGCCAGGGGAGTGCTCATCGACATCTCCGCGCTCGAGATCGTGGACTCGTTCATCGGGCGCATGCTCGCGGACATCGCCGGCATGTCGCGGGTGCTCGATGCCGAAACCGTTGTCGTCGGCATGCGGCCGGCGGTCGCGATCACCCTCGTCGAGCTCGGCCTCTCGCTGACGGGTGTCCGCACCGCCCTGAACGTCGAGCGGGGCATGGAACTGCTGCGGCGGCGGATCGCCGGACGGAACGAGGATGATGCCGGTTCTGCTTAGCGAGGAACACCAGATCCGGCAGCCGGAGGACGTCGTCCTGGTCCGCCAAGCGGTGCGGCAGAAAGCGGTCGAACTGGGCTTCAACCTGGTCGATCAGACGAAGCTGGTGACCGCGGCGAGCGAGCTGGCGCGCAATACCCTGCAGTACGGCGGCGGCGGCACGCTGCGGCTCGAATCGCTCGTCGATGGGCTCCGGCGTGGCCTGCGCCTCACGTTCGCCGATGAGGGCCCCGGGATTGCCGATATCGAGCAGGCGATGCGCGACGGGTTCAGCACGGCCGGCGGCCTCGGTCTCGGCCTGAGCGGCGCACGCCGTCTCTCGAACGAGTTCCACATCGATTCGCGCCCCGGCGAAGGCACGCGCATCAGCATCACCCGGTGGCGATGAGCGGCGTCGGTTCCGGCTTCCCCGTCCAGGATCCGACCCAGGTGTCGGTCGTCCGCCGCGCGGCGCAGCAGGCGGCCATGCAGCTCGGTTTCGGCGAGGCGCGCGCCGGCGAGGTCGCCCTCATCGTCACCGAGTTGGGCACGAACCTGGTGAAGCACGCGCGCCAGGGCGAGATGCTGCTCCGCGTCCTCGACGACGAAGCGGACGGCGAAACGGGGATCGAGGTGCTCGCGCTCGACCGCGGACCCGGCATCGCGGACGTTGCCGTCTCGCGCATCGACGGCTACTCGACGTCGGGCACGCTCGGACAGGGGCTTGGCGCCATCGGGCGGCTCTCCGATTTCTTTCAGGTGTACACGCAGCCGACCGGGACGGCGATTGTCGCGCGAATCGCCCGCGAGCGCAGGCCGGCGGTCGCGGGCAAGCCGCGGCTCGAGATCGGCGCGGTGCGCGTCAACGCGGTCGGCGAGGCCGTGTGCGGGGATGAATGGACGGCGCGCCTCCGCAACGAGCGACTGGTCGTGATGATTGCCGACGGCCTGGGCCACGGGCTCGCCGCTCACGACGCCGCACGCCGCGCCGTCACCGAATTTGCCGCGATTCACGAGCAGGATCCGGGCACCATCATCGGCGATCTCCACGCCGCCCTGCGTTCCAGCCGCGGCGCCGCCCTGGCGGTGCTGGCCGCCGATCTCGAGCGGGGGATCGCGCGATATTGCGGTCTCGGCAACATCTCGGGGCTCGTGATGATGCCGGGCGGCGGCCGTCAGAACATGGTGTCGCAGAACGGCACGGCGGGCCATTCCGCCGGCCGGATCCATGAGTTCCAGTATCCGTTTCCCCGCGACGCCGTCCTTGTAATGCACTCGGACGGCCTCGTGAGCCACTGGGACCTGGCCGGCTACCCGGGGCTGCGGACCCGGCATCCGAGCCTCATCGCCGGTGTCCTCTACCGCGACTTCAGCCGCCGGCGCGACGATGTGACGATTGTTGTCGTCAAAGAGCGACCTGGGGTGTAACCTGCACCAGGACTGCCGAAAAGCTGTAGCGGCCTACCGCCTGAAAGGATCGATGGCCCCGTTTTTCATCCGCCGGCACGGCACAGCGCTTGATTCCACTGGCGACACGTCCATGCCCATCGCCCGGGTTCATTCCAACGGCTCCGAAACAGGAAATGTCGACGACGGCCCGCGCAGTACGGCTGAGCTCCGCGACTGGATTCAGGAGAACCTGGCGCTTCCGCCCGACCGCGAGGCCCGGCTCCTCCAGGCCATAGACCAGGTCGTCGGGCTCCAGCGGCAGCTGGTCGAGGAATCGAAGCACGAGGCGATTCGCGCCCTCTCGGAGGGATTCGCGAACAAGATGGACCGCCTCCAGCGGCAGCTCTCCGAGAAAGACGTCACGGTCAGCAATATCGCCCGCTACTTCGAGGACGTCGTGGCCGAGCTGACCGAGAAGTCGCACCGCGATCCGAAGACGAAGCTGCTCAATTTCGACTGGTTCATGGAACGGGTCGAGTCCTATCTGGCCGTCGAGCAGCGCGTGCGCTGGTGCGGCGTCGGCGTCGTCGATATCACGAGCTTCAAGTGGTACAACGACACGCTCGGGCACGCGCTGGGGGACAAGATCATCGAGGCGGTGGCCCGGATCCTCGCCGACCAGATCCGCTCCGAGGACTTCCTGGCCATGGATCGCGGCAATGAAGCACGGGACCTGCACGCGCGGTTCGGCGGCGACGAGTTCGCCTTCCTCATCCCCGATCTGCCCGGCTGTGCCGCCGCGCACGAGATTGCCAATCGCTTCAAGCGCTCGGTCGCCGCACATGATTGGACGCGTGACGACCCGCGGCTGGCGGATCGGCCGGTCGGCGTCGACGTCGGGATCGTCTGCCTCAGACTCGGACCGGTCGGCGAACGCCGCGGCGTCGCGCGCAAGCTCGCTGCCGAACTGATCCAACGGGCCGACAAGCTGATGTACGACGCGAAGAGCCAGCAGTCCCCGCACGTGCACGCGGCGGCGGTTCGCGTCCTCCACGGCGAGTTGACCGACATTCCGAACGCCCAAACGGCGATGCGCGAGTGCGCGGCCCGCCGGCGCGTCACCGATCCCGACAAGCCCTGAATGCGCCCGCCGGCGGCGCGAATCTGCTAGACTTGCAAGGTTGTAGAGGCCCCCGTGCTGTACGCAGGGCGGGCCTTCCGCCTGCGGCAACAGGCCAGACCGCCGCACGGGCGTGATCGCCCTCATGGTGGGTGTAGCTCAAAGGTAGAGCACCGGACTGTGGCTCCGGACGCTGCGGGTTCGAGTCCCGTCATCCACCCCACACTCGTTCTTGCGGCCGTGCATCCGACGGCCGTTTTCTCCTGTTCTTCTGCCGCCCGTTCCTGTATTTTCTGTGGCCCTGTGTCTGTAGGTGGCCGTCGCCGCACGTTGCGGCTGAGGTTGTGCGACAATCGGGGCACATGACCCAACACGACCTGGAGCGCATCGCGAGGGTGGCGCTCCGTGACCTGGGCGCCAGCGACGTGACGATCTCGGTGGAGTCGGAGAACGGCCTGGATCGATGGCGGATCACGATCACGGGCCTGCATCGTCCGATGGCGATGCGCATCCGCGCGGGCGAGGGCACGAGCGCCCAGTTCGTCCGCGATCAGATCTTCGAGCAGTTCGAACGCCGCTAACCGCGCGCGCGCTTCTTCTCTTTCACCGGCGCGGCCTTGGCCGCCTTCGCCGGCTTCTCGATCTCCGCCACCTTCGCCGACTTCTTCTTCGTCGTGCTCACGCGGTCGAGGCTCTGGCGGAGCGCGTCCATCTGGTTCACCACCTTGGGCGGCGCCTGCTCCTCGGGCGCGATCACTTCCTGCCCGGCGACCTTCGCGTCGATGATCCGCTGCAGTTCTTCCTGGTAGGCGTCCGTGTACTCGGCGAGATCGAGCGTCCCCTCGAAGTTCTCGATGACCTGCTTGGCCAGCTTGATCTGATCCGGCTGCACCTTCGAAGGCACGTTCTCGAGCTCCTCGATCTGCTCCATGCTCCGCACCTCGTTGGCGCGGCGCATCGTGTACATCACGAGCCCCTTGTCGCGCGGCTGCACGGCCACGAGATACTCGCGCCCGTAGAGCGCCAGCTTGCCGATGCCGGCCTTCCCTTTCATGCCATCGCGGATGACGGCGAACGCCTCGAGGGCCATCTGCCCATCGGGCGCGAGATAGTACGGCCGCTCGACGTAGATCGGATCGATCGCGGCCACCTCCGTGAACTGGACGAGATCGATCACGCGCGTCGATTCGGGCCGCACCTTGGCCAGATCCTCCTCGTCCATCACGACATAGCGTCCCTTCTCGAACTCGTACCCTTTCACGACCTCGGAGAGCGGCACCTCCCGCTCGCAGGTCGGACACCACCGCTTCTGCTGAATGCGCGTCCGGCACTCGCCGTGAAGCTGGTTGAAGCTGATGGTGGCCGCGGAGTCGGTCGCGGGGAACACCCGGACGGGGATGTTCACGAGGCTGATTTTGAGGAAGCCTTTCCAGGTCGGACGTGCAGCCATAACTCCTACATTATCGGATGGAGTGGACGGGCGCCCGTGCACGGCAGTGCACGGAATGACATACGACGAGGTAGCGCGGGCCTTTCGGCCCGCCGCGAATGCCGACGCTGGCCTACGCGTGGTCCCCTACTGCGAGGGAATCCACGGACGGACCTCGACGAACTTCCACTCCGGCCCGGACTTGCGCACGACGGCCATGAACAGGCCGCTGTTGGCGCCGCCGCCGTCGTTGGCCTGCCATGACCCTTGCGTGACGGCGACGTCGGGAGTGACCGGGTGCACGTTGCTGTTCCGCAGGCTGAGGCGGGTCCCCTGCAGCGCTTCCCGGAACGCCGCCTCGATCTGCGCCGGTCCGGTGACTTTCTGGCCCTCCACGGAGTAATACACCCCGTCGTCCTCCCAGAACGCGGCCGCGGCCTTGTAGTTGCCGGCGGAGATCGCGTCGGCGAACGCAGACAGCATCTTCGACAGGGCCGCTTCGTCCGCCGTGTGGTCCGCGCGTCCCTTGGTATCCGGCGTCGCCTGCGCGGAGAGCGCCGCCGCCGAACACAGGATCAGGAGAATCGTCGCTGCTCGTCGCATGGCACATGCCTCCGGGGCCTTAGACGAAACCGCGCGGATCATAGCCGATGCAGGCGCCGGGTCTGAAGACCCGGCCTACGTACTCCAGTGTAGGGCGGGTCTTCAGACCCGCCGAAAGTGTAGGGCGGGTCTTCAGACCCGCCGAAAGCGTAGGGCGGTCTTCAGACCCGGCCGAAAGCGTAGGGCGGGTCTTCAGACCCGCCGAAAGCGTAGGGCGGTCTTCAGACCCGGCGGAAAGCGTA
>JABFWM010000513.1 GCA_013362195.1 Acidobacteriota bacterium | reverse complement strand
GCCGCCACCGCCGCCACCGGTGCAGACGGCGGCCGACGATATCGTGCTCTATGCCGGCCGCACGACGGCGCTGCAGGGATCGTGGCAAGTCGTGCCCGACGCGACGGCCGCCGGCGGCGTGCGGGTCGCGCAGCCGGATGCCGGCCAGGCGAAGGTCCTGACGCCGGCCGCGACACCCACGCAGTATTTCGAGCTGTCGTTCACGCCGCAGGCGAACGTCGCGTATCACCTCTGGATCCGAGGTAAGGCGCAAAACGATTCCTGGGCGAACGACTCGGTGTACGTGCAGTTCAGCGGCAGCGTGACGTCGACGGGCGACGCGGTCTATCGCATCGGCACGACGTCAGGCGCCACCGTCAATCTCGAGGATGGAGCCGGCGTGGGCGTTGCCGGATGGGGCTGGCAGGACAACGGCTATGCCGGCCTCGGGTCGCCGATCTACTTCGACGGCACGCCGCAGAAGCTGCGCGTGCAGACCCGCGAGGATGGCCTCTCGATCGATCAGATCGTGCTCTCGCCCGTGCGCTATACGACCACGTCGCCGGGCGCTCTGAAGAACGATACGGTGATTCTGCCCGAGACCATCGTCGCCCCGCCGACGCCACCGTTGCCGGCGGTGAATCCGTACGAAGTCGTGATTCACGCGAAGAACGCAACCACGACGGCGGGCACGTTCCAGAAGTTCGCGGACACGACGGCGGCCGACAGCACGTCGGTCGGGACCGTCGATGCATCGCTCGCGAAGGTCGTCACCGCCAGCGCGACGCCGGCGAATTACGTGGAGTTCACGTTCGAGGCCAGGGCGAACACCGCGTATCGTCTCTGGATCCGCGGCAAGGCGCAGAACGACTACTGGGCCAACGACTCGGTCCACGTCCAGTTCTCGAATGCGGTGGATGCGGCCGGCGCGCCCGCCTACCGCATCGGCAGCACGTCATCGACGTCGGTGAACCTGGAAGACGCGGCCGGGGCCGGCGTCAGCGGCTGGGGCTGGCAGGACAACGGCTACGGCACGAACGTGCTCGGACCGGCGATCTACTTCGCGGCCGACGGCACGCAGACGCTGCGCATACAGGTTCGCGAAGACGGATTCACGTTCGATCAGATCGTCCTCTCGTCGCAGAAATATCTGACGACGGCGCCGGGCGCGCTCAAGAACGATTCGACCATCGTTCCGTAAGCGCGATCGAGGGCGCCGCGGCGGCAACCCTTCGGGGCGCTTGCGCGCGAAGGCGCGAACGGTCGGAGCAGTCGGGTAAGTCGAGGCAAGCCGGGCAAGGCGGAGCAGCAGGCAAGTCGGTCGGAACGGTCCCCTCGGCGGTCGGGCTCGCAAGAGCGAAAAGGCGGAAGCCGTGCAAGGGCTTCCGCCTTTTTTTCGTTATCGACCCGCCGCCGGCGGCTACTTGATCGTCGCCGTCGCCGTATCCGACGCGCTGCCCTCTGACGTCTTCACCGTCAACGTGACGGGAAAGCTGCCCGCCAGCGGATACACGTGCTGGACCTGCGCGCCTTGCGCCGCGGCTGGCGCCGTCGGGACGATGGTCGCGTCGCCGATGGTCGCGCCGGGCGCTGCGCTGTCCCAGCGATTCGCGGAGAGCACGATCTGATCGATCCGCACGCCGTCTTCACGCTGCTGGATGCGAATCGTCTGCGTCCCGTCGGCATTGAAATAGATCGGATCGGCAAGGCCGCCGTACGATGCGTCGGCCCATCCCCACCCCGACATGCCCGCGCCCATCCCCTCTTCGAGCACGACGCCGAGCGCGCTGGTGCTGCCGATGCGATATGCCGTGGCGCCGGCTGCGGTCGTCGATCCGCTGAACTGCACCCAGATCGAGTCGTTGCGGTAGCTGTTGTCGATCGCGCGCATGCGAATCCACAAGCGGTAGGGCACGCCCGCGGCGACGCGGAACGTCGCTTCGACGTAATTCGCGGGATTGGCGGCCGGGGTCGTCACCTTCGCCGCGCCGGCGTTCGCGTTTTCGAGCAGCACGCCGTCGGCGGCACTGGCGTCGCTGACCTGCGCCCACGCACCGTGCAGGTTCGACGCGCTGAAATCACTCGCGTGAATCACCACGTCATCGCCGAACTGCCACGCGTACTGTGCGGTCGTCCCCGACGGAACGACAGAGGCGCGGCCATCGAAGGCCACTGCGGCGCCGACGGGTCCCGCGTACGGGCCGCCAGCCGCCGCCGTGACCGCGGCCGCCGCTGCAGGCGCGCCGGATCCGGCAACGTTCACGACCGTGCTGGCGGCGCCGGCGGCGCCCGCGTTATCGACGACCGTCAGCGTCAGCGGGAAGGCGCCGCCGCCCGCATAGACGTGCGACGCGGTGACGCCGCTCGACGTGCCGAGCGTCGCCGGCAGAATCGTCGCGTCCGCGCGGACGGCGCCGGGGGACGCGCTGCGGTACTTGTCGCCGCTCAGGAGCAGCTGATCCCACATGATGCCGTCTTCGCGCTGCTGAATCCGGATCGTCTGCAGACCAGACTGCGCGAAGTAGATCGGCGGCGCCACCGCGCCATAGGCGGCGTCGTTCCAGCCCCACCCGGAAATGCCCGCGCCCAGCGAATCCTGGAGCACGATGGCCGCCGCCTGTGTCGATCCGATGCGGTAGAGTGCCGCGCCGTTGGCGTCGACGGCGCCGCTGAACTGCACGTACATGGAATCGTTGGAGTACGAGTTGCTTTCTGCCTGGCTGCGCACCCAGAGGCGGTACGGGACACCGGCGGCAACCCGCACCGCGAATTCGACGTAACTCGACGGCGCCGCGAGCGCGGTGCCGACCTTCGCGCCACCCTTGTCGGGATTGTCGACGGCCACCCCGCCCGCCGCGTCGGACACCGACGCGCGCACCCACGCCGATCCGTGCAGCGCTGACGCCGGCACGTCGGCGGCGCGCACCAGCACATCGTCGCCCCAGCTCCAGCGGTAGGACGCAATCGTGCCGTCGCCATCGGTGGATCCACTGCCGTTCACCGACACGGCGACGCCGGCCGTGGCGGAGTACGGTCCGCCGGGCTTCGCTGTCGGCGCCAGGTTCGTCGACGGTGGTGGCGGTGGTGGTGGCGGCGGCGGATTGAACGACGCGCCCTGGATCGCGTTGGTGATCGCAGCCATGTCCGCGCCGCCGGGCGCGCTGCACCCCAACGCGGTGATGGTCGCGGGCGCCGCGATCGTGTAGTCGCCGCCGGCGAAATTCGCGAACGTCGCGGTCCATTGCGCGACGGTCGGAAACACATTGGACGAGGGATACGAAGACGCGGGTCCGCCGGCGAGCGCGTTGCAGGTCACGACCGCCGACGGAAAGAACTTGTTCAGCGTCGGAATGCCGGGGCTGCTGCCCTCGCCCATGATGCCGTATTGCTGATGGCGGGCGCTGTTGTTCGTGAACTTGAACCCGGGATCCTGCTCGCTGCCGTACCCGTAGATGAGCGAGCTGTTCATGTGCACCCAGGTGTTGCGATCGAAGGTCACGTTCGACACGCCCATCCCGAGCAGCACCGCTTTCACCGTCGGACCGTTGTACTTGGCGCCGTCGATGTCATCGAACAGGTTGTTGCGGAACAGGATGCCGGCGCCGCGTCCACTCGGGTAGCCGCGCGCGTCATGGCCGACGGCGTTCACCGCTCCGGCGGAATGGCGAACGATGTTGTTGGTGAAGACCAGGTCCTTGGCCGCGCACCAGGTGCAGCGGCCCTCGGAGTTCTCGGGCGTCAGCACGATCGCGTAACCGAACTGGCCGGCCTGCCAGTTGTTTTCCATCAGGTTCCCGTCGACGGTGAGACGCTGGCCGTTCTTCACCTCGAACAGGTTCTTGACCACCCACAGCGTGCCGGCCTTCGGCGGCGTGCCTGCGCTCTCGCCGGAGCCGAGATACGTGAACGAGGTCGACGACCCGGAGGTCTCGAGATACTTGCTCTGGCCGCCAGCCGTCGTGCCGCGGTAGATGCGGTAGCGTTCCGCGCCGGAGACGCCGCTCCACGTCAGCTTGACCGCACCGGACCCGCCAACGCTGACGCTGCGCTCGGCGGACGGCAGCGAGACCGCGGTGCGGTCCCCGCTGGTCAGGAGCGCCACGACCTTGAAGTAATGCGTGCCCGATGCGAGCGACCCGCCCGTCGCGGCGGTCAGCGACGGCGACCCCGGCGTCGAGAGAATCGGGCTGCGCCATGACATCGGCTTGTAGAGGTGGTTGCGAGAGATCAGCGCATCGGACGGCACGAGGTTCGTGATCGCCGGATCGGCGCCGCCGAAGAGAATGTTCTCGGCCGCGGCCTCGATGTAGTTGTTGACGATCTTGAACGGGCCCGTGCCGTTGTACGAGAGGATGCCCTGCGAGTCCGCGTTCACCGCTTTGATATCGCTGATGTAGCTGTTCTGCACTTCGAGGCGCGCGCCGTTCAGCGTGACCCCGCGCTTCTGCCCCTTCGTGGGATGGCCGTGCAGATACACGCGATCGAGAACGATATCGGTCGCCGGCGCCGCGGTCGTGTTCTCGCCGATCTGCACGAGCGTCTCGAAGCCGAC
>JABFWM010000268.1 GCA_013362195.1 Acidobacteriota bacterium | reverse complement strand
GTGACGCACGGATCATCGCGTCGCGTGCCGACATCGAGCGCGTCGTACTCCTCGGCAGCGTCGCGAGCGGCAAGTACACCGACACGCTGCTCGCGATCCTCGGTCCGCGTCTGTTCTTTCCGTCCGACTTCGTCGGGCGCGGCGACATGAGCCGCGGCGGACTGCTGTTGCGCTGCATGCGCGCCGGAGAGGAGCTCGAATACGTGCCCGTCCAGGGCGCGGTCCGTCACGGTCCGCGCCCGCCGCGGCTCGCGCCGATCCGCGGCATTTCGAAGTTCACCGGCTGACCGTGGCCGCGGCGAAGATTCCGAGGGCGGGATCCGCCACGCTCGGCGTCGATGGCCGCGATGTCCGGCTCACCAACCTCGACAAACTGTTCTGGCCCGAGCGCGGCATCGCCAAAGGCGACCTGATCCAGTACTACGCCGACGTGGCCCCTCTGCTGCTCCCGCACATCGCCGATCGCGCGATGGTGATGAAGCGGTATCCCCACGGCGCCGCCGGCGAGTTCTTCTTCATGAAGCGCGCCCCCTCGCCGCGGCCGGACTGGATCCGCACCTGCCGGATCCCGCACGACTCCGGCAACGTCATCGACTTCCCGGTGATCGACGACCTGGCGTCGCTGCTCTGGGTCATCAATCTCGGCTGCATCGATCTCAATCAGTGGTATGCGACCTGCGACGACGTGGATCGGCCCGACTACCTGCATTTCGACCTCGATCCGGGATCGGCCGCGTGGGATCGCGTCCTCGAAGCCGCGCGCATCGTCCACGATGCGCTGACGACGTTGAAGATGCCGGCGTATGCGAAGACGACGGGGTCGAAGGGGATGCACGTCTACGTGCCGATCGTCCGCGGCCCGGTGCAGAAGCAGGTGTGGACGTTCGCGAAGGCGCTGGCCCAGGAACTCGCCGCGCGGCACCCGAAGCTGCTCACCTCGGAATACAAGGTCGCGAAGCGGCCGAGGGGGCGCGTGCTCGTCGACTACAACCAGAACGCCTGGGGACGAACGCTGGCGTCCGTGTACTCGGTGCGGCCGACGCCGTTCGCGGGCGTGTCGACGCCGGTGACCTGGAAGGAAGTGGACGCGGGCGTGCGCATCGAGGATTTCCGCCTCGACACCGTGCGCGCGCGGTTCAAGAAGACTGGCGACCTGTTCAAGCCGCTGCTGCTCAAGAGCAAGCGGTTCGACCTGCGCAAATACGTCCGCTGATCCTCTACCTGCCCGCGAGCGGCGTGGTCGTAGTGATGCCGCGGCCTTCTTCGATCACGTACGCGCGGCCGCCGGCGAGCGCGCCGATTTTCTCCTGCCTGCCGCCTGGCCATTCGACGATTGCTTCGTCAGCCGATGGGTTCGCGCCGAGGCCGAAGGTCAGCGGCAGCTCCGACTGGGACAGGTAACTCGAACCGGCGCGGACGCTGCGGGTGAGCCACGAGCCGCCGACGCGCAGGCGGACACGCGCGCCGATCGCGTCCCGGTTGGAGCGGCTGCCGCGCAGCGTCACGCGTACTGCCTGATGGGGCGCTGTCACCTGGTTGCGATAGAGGTGGATGGGGCCGCCGTTCGTCGTGATCAGGACGTCGAGATCGCCGTCGAGATCGACGTCCGCGAACGCCGCGCCGCGCGCGACTTTCGGGGCGGCGAACTCTGCGCCGGCCTGTGCCGCGACGTCGACGAAGCGGCCCCCTTCGTTGTGAAACAGGTGCGGCGCCTCGGCGTAGTCGACGCGGCCGCTCGCGTTCCTCAAGCCGTCGTCGATGTGCCCGTTGACGACGAGCAGATCGAGGCGGCCGTCGAGGTCCACGTCGAAGAAGAAGCAGCCGAAGCCGAGCGTCAGGCGCGTCGCGCTGCCCACCTCCGAATGCGGCGCGCGATCCTCGTAGTGCCCGGCCGGCGTCGGCGTGTAGAGGCCGAGCATCTCGCCGGAGAAGTTGGTCACGACGACCGAGGGGACGCCGCTGTTGTCGAGATCCGCCGCGTCGGTGCCCATGCCGGCGCGCGCGCGTCCGTCTTCGCTGAAGGCGAGACCGGCTTCGAGCGCGGCCTCGACGAAGCGGCCGTCGCCGGTGTTGCGATACAGCTTGTTGGGCTGGGTGTCGTTGGCGACGAACAGATCCGGCCAGCCGTCGCGATTGTAGTCGAGCATCGTGACGCCGAGCGCCTTCGACGTCGGATCGAGCAGGCCCGCCGCCGCGGTGACGTCCTCGAACGTGCCGTTCCCCTTGTTGCGGAACAGCCACGAGGTCGCGCCCGGGTAGGCTTCGGGCGTGCAGTACGACTTCCGCTTGCCGTCCGCGCTGCAGAAGATGTCGGTCTCGGGCGTCCAGCGGACGTAATTGCAGATGAAGAGATCGACGAAGCCGTCGCGATCGAAGTCGATCCAGGTGGCCGACGTGCTGAAGGCGGTGCGCCCGCCAAGGCCGGCGCGCTCGGTCACGTCGACGAACCGGCCGTTCCCCGCGTTGTGGAACAGGCGGCTCTGTCCGACCGCGGTGATCAGCACGTCGTCCAGCCCGTCGTTGTCGAAGTCGGCGGCGGTGACGCCCATGCCGTACATCGGTACGTCGAGGCCGGACTTGCTGGTGACGTCGCTGAAGCCGCCGCGGTGATCGTTGCGAAAGACGGCGGCGGTGGGCGCCTTGCCGCGAGCTCCGCTGCCCGGCCAGTCCGTGCCGTTGGCGACGATGATGTCCTGCCAGCCGTCGCGATCGATGTCCACGAACGCCGCGCCGGCGCCCAGCGCTTCCGGCAGATACTTGCGTCCAGCGGCGCCCGTGTAATGCGTGAAGCGCAGGCCGGCGTCCGCGGTGATGTCCGAGAGGTCGAAGCGACCGGGCGGCGCCTGCGATGCGGCGCCGAGCGCGGCGGCGAAAAGGAGGGCGGTCGCGCTGCGCGCGATCACGGCGACTCCACCAGCCCCTTCTTCACGGCCACCAGCACCAGTTCCGCCGCCTTGTGCACGCCGAGGGTGTTCATCAGGTTCGTGCGATGCACGGCAACCGTGTTCGCGCTCAGCCCCAGAACTGCGGCGATCTCCTTGGTCGACTTGCCCAGCGCCACGAGCCGCAGCACCTGCACTTCGCGCGCGCTCAGGCGCGAGAACGGATCGTCGGCGGCGCCGCCATCGATGCCGCGCAGGCCGCGAATGGCAATCGCCGACAATTCCGGGCTGAGGAACTGACCGCCGCCGGCAATCACGCGAACGGCGCGGGTCAGCTCGGTCTCGAGCGCGCTCTTGAGGATGTAGCCCTTGACGCCGGCGTCGAGCGCGTTCCGGACGTACTGCTCGTCGGCGTGCATGCTCAACATCAGCACGCGCGCGGCCGGCCGTTCCCTGAGGATCTCGATCGCGGCGTGCAGCCCGTTGATCTCCGGCATCGCGAGATCCATCACCACGACGTCGGGCTGCAGGGTGCGGTGCAGCGCAATCGCCTCTGCGCCGCCGCTCGCCTCGCCGGCGACGACCATGTCGGGTTCGTCCTCGAGAATGCGGCGGAAGCCCTGGCGGACGAGCGCATGATCGTCAGCGAGCAGCACGCGTATGGTTGGACGGGTCATGCCAGCACCCACTCCGGCGGTTGTGACGCGGCAATCGCATGCGGGACGCGCACCTCGACGACGAGTCCGCCTCCGGCCGGTTGACGCAGCCGGACGCCGCCGCCCATCAACGCCGCGCGCTCGCGCATGCTGACCAGGCCGAGGCCGCCGTCGGCCGATCGCGTCCGCACCGCCGGCACGCCGCGGCCGTGATCCTCGACGTCGATGGCCAGCGCCCCGTCGGCGCAGGTCACGCGGACGTGCGCGTAGGGCGACCCCGAATGCCGGCCGACGTTGTTGAGCGCTTCCTGCACGATCCGGTAGACGTGAATCGCGAATTCCGGTCGGACGGTATCGATCGGTCCCGCGGTGTGGAGCGTGGTGCGGACGGCCGTCTGGCGCTCGAACTGTTCGGTGAGGCGCGCGAGCGTCTTTTCGAGGCCGAAGTCGTCGAGCGCGCCGGGGTGCAGCCATTGCGATTCGGTGCGGATGCGGTCGAGCGTCTCCTGCGCGATCTTCCGCACGTCGTCGAGCTCGGCGGCGAGCGGGCTGGTGCCGGGCAGATGCCGCCGCGCCCGCCCGAGCAGCGTGCCGACGGCGGTGAGAATCTGGCTGAAGTCGTCGTGCAGCTCGCGCGAGACGGAGCGCTGCAGGTCTTCCTGCAGCCGCAGCGTGTGGCGGGAGAGCGTGCGCAGCTGCGCGGTGACGTCGCGCACCGCGTCGAAGGCGCGCCGGTTCGCGATCACGATCCACGCGCCGGCGGCGGCAATCGCGGCGAGCAGCACCGCGACGAGGATCAGGATTTCGGCCGCGACGCGATCGTAGATGGCGCGATTGGCCTCGGTCGCGTCCTGCTGCATGCGATTGTTGGCGACGAGAAACTGCGCGACCATGCCGTCGAGCGCGCGCTGCTGCGCGATCAGCGGGCCGCGGATCAGCCGGATCGCGTCTTCGTCGCCGGCCGCACGGACGCGCTCGAAGAGGCGATCGACGCCGGCC
>JABFWM010000243.1 GCA_013362195.1 Acidobacteriota bacterium | reverse complement strand
GAGCTGCCGGAACGCGCGCATCTGCTCGGCGTACAGGTACGCGGTGAGCACCGCTGCCGTGCGCGACCCGTCGGGATCGTCTGGACCGCCGGCCCGCAGCTCGAACGCGTGACGTCGTCGTTCGAAGAAGGCCACGTCACCAAACGTACTGAGTCGCTCCTTAATTGTGCCTAAGAGTTGGCTCACGGACGCGGGTGCCGTCGAAAAGTCCTAAAAAGTGCCTAAAGGGGCCCGCCTGTCCGGGGTAGTGGCGCTACGATTTCAGGAGGAATGGCCTAAGGCACCCGTGCGATCGGGTGTTGCGGGGGACCCAACGGACGCGCGAGGTGATTGTCGCCTCCGCGGTCCAGGGGCGAATCCGCCGGAGCCCGGACGGCGAAGGCGGACGAGGACTTCCAATCTCGAGCCCGTCAGCTAACCCCGTCGGCCGTTGGAAGGATGTCGTGCCTGAAGACGGGCTTCTCTCGCAGTTCAAGCGGCTTGTCGTCGGCAAGCCAATTCCGTCACATCTCGCGCACCACGAACGGCTGTCGAAGGTCACCGGCCTGGCGGTCCTGTCGTCCGACGCGCTCTCGTCGGTGGCATACGCGACCGAGGAAATCCTGCGCGTGCTGGTCCTCGTTGGAACGGCCGCACTCGGCTACGCCAGTCCAATCGCGTGCGTGATTGCCGCGATCCTCGCCATCGTCGTGTTCTCGTACCGGCAGACGATCCACGCCTATCCGAGCGGCGGAGGGGCGTACCTGGTGTCGAAAGACAATCTCGGTGAGACACCGGCGCTCATCGCCGCCGGATCGCTGTTGATTGACTACGTGCTGACGGTTGCGGTCAGCATCGCCGCGGGCGTCGCCGCGATCACGTCGGCGGTTCCTGAATGGCGCGTCAATCGCGTCGAGATGACGCTGGCATTCGTCGTGGTGCTGATGGTCGGGAACCTCCGCGGCATCCGGGAGTCGGGCCGGATCTTCGCCATTCCGACGTACTTCTTCATTCTCACCACGCTGTCGCTGATCGTCCTCGGGACCTTCCGGGTGCTCACGGGCGGGGTTCATCCCGTCGAGCCAGTGCAGCCTGTCGCGACCCTCCACGAACCCTTGACGGTGTTCCTGCTGCTGACGGCATTCGCGAACGGCTGTACGGCGATGACGGGCGTGGAGGCCGTCTCGAACGGCGTGCCCGCGTTCCAGCCGCCGGAATCGAAGAACGCGGCGGCCACGATGCTGATGATGGCCGCCCTGTCGATCACGATGTTCATGGGCATCACGCTGCTCGCGCACTCCTATCACGTCGTGCCCGCCGAGCAGGAGACGGTGGTGTCGCAACTCGCCCGCGGCGTCTTCGGCGAGCGCGGCGTCGCGTATTACGCGGTGCAGATGGCGACGATGCTGATCCTGGTGCTGGCGGCGAATACGGCATACGCCGACTTTCCGCGTCTGGCATCGATTCTGGCGCGTGACCGCTACGTTCCCAGACAGTTCATGAACCAGGGTGACCGCCTGGCCTTCTCGAACGGGATCGTCGGTCTCAGCATCTTCGCCGGCATCCTGCTCGTCGTGTTCGGCGGCGATACGCACGCGTTGATTCCGCTCTACATGATTGGCGTGTTCGTCTCGTTCACGCTGTCCCAGGCCGGCATGGTGGTTCACTGGTGGAAGCTGCGCGGCCGGGGGTGGCGGACCAACGCGACGGTCAATGCCGTGGGCGCTCTCGTGACGGGGATTGTATTGCTCGTGGTCGCCGCGACGAAGGCACATGAGGGCGCCTGGATCATCATTTTGCTCATTCCCATCAATGTCGTGTTCTTCCGCGTCACCCGAAAGCATTACGACGGGGTCGCCAGGCAGCTCTCGCTCAGAGGCTGGAGTCCGCGGGGTCCCCGCCGCAACACCGTGCTCGTCCCGATCAGTGGCATCCAGCGGGCCGTCGTCGAAGCCCTGGAGTACGCGAAGACGCTGTCTCCCGAAGTCCGTGCGGTGTACGTCAACATCGATCAGGCAGCGACGCAGCAGCTTCGGAAACAATGGGAGGAATGGGGAAACGGCGCGTCGCTCGTCGTGCTCGATTCGCCATTCCGTTCATTGATGGAGCCCCTCCTCGAATACATCGAACGGGTGGATGCGGAACAGCCGGATGACTACGTGACGATCGTGCTGCCGGAATTCGTGCCGGCACGCTGGTGGCACCATCTGTTCCATAATCAGCGCGCGTTGCTGATCAAAGGCGCACTGCTGTTCAAGCCAAACACCGTCGTCACCAGCGTGCCCTTCCACTTGCGGCACTGATCGGGACGACACAGGACACTCCCATGGACCGGTCGACAAGGACGTTCTGGCGGTCCGAGGCGCTTCGGTTCGTGGCCGCCGGTCTGGCGATTGCTGGCCTCACCAGCTGTCGCTCCTGGTTCGGGCTGACCAACCCCACGATCGCGGCGCTCGGATACCTGACGATCGTGCTGTTCACAGCCACCGCTTCCACGCTGGCGATTGCGGTCGCGACGTCAGTGCTGGCCGACCTCAGCCTCAACTACTTCTTCATGCCGCCCGTCGGCACGTTCACGATCGCAGACCCGCAGAACTGGGTGGCGCTGTTGACGTTTCTCGCGGTCAGCGTGGTCGCGAGCAACCTCTCGACTGCCGTCCGCGATCGGGCCAGCGAGGCCATCGCCAGGCGCGACGAGCTCGCCCGTCTCTTCGAGTTGAGTCGCGACGTGCTGCTCACCACCGACAGCACGGAAGCCATCTCACAGCTCGTCAGGTTTGTCGCCCGCCGGTTCGATCTCGATTTCGTCGCCATCTGCCTCCCGCGATCCGCGGATTGGGAGATCCACGAAGCGGGGACGGCGCCGGTCGCGCTGGACAGGCACGAGCTGTCACTCGCCTTCGCCGCTGCGGAAACGATCTCGGGGTCCGACTCCGCGCCGGGCACGTACGCCGGGCACCGGGCGATGACCACCGAAGGGAGACGGGTGCGGCTCGTCCCCGTCAGATTTGGCACCAGAGCCATCGGACTGCTGGCCGCGGCCGGCCGGCCCGTCGAACCCGGCTCGCTCGACACGCTTGCAGGCGTCGTCGCGATTGCCGTCGAACGGGCGCAGTTCCTCGAGGAGCGCAAGAGTGCCGAACTCGCGCGGCAGCGCGAGGAGCTGAAATCGACGCTGCTCGCCTCACTCGGCCATGATCTGAAGACTCCGCTCACCGCGATCCGGGTCGCCGCCACCAACCTGAAGGCGCCATGGCTCGGCGAGATGGAGCGCGATAACCAGAGCGACGTGATCCTCGCGGAAGTCGAACGACTGAGTCGTCTATTCCAGAACATCCTGGAAATGGCGCGCATCGACGCTGGCGGACTCGCGGCTGACGCGCGCTGGGTGCATCCCGCGGAGATCTTCGAGGCGGCCCGCGGTCAGGTGGAGCACACCTTGAAGCTGCGCCGGGTGGAATTCGAGTGCCGGTCCGATCAGGTGGTTCGATTGGATCCGCGGCTCACGGCGTCCGCGCTGGCGCATGTGCTCGAAAACGCCGCTCAGTACACGCCAGCCAGTTCCGCGATCGCGGTGCAGATGGCCGTGGACTCCGAGGGGCTCACCGTGCGGGTGAGGGACCACGGCCCGGGCATCAGCCCCACCGATCTCCCTCACGTGTTCGAACGGTTTTATCGCGGCGCAGCGGCGAGGCACCGCACGTCGGGCACCGGCATGGGTCTCTCGATCACCCGAGGCATGCTCGCGGCGGAGCGAGGGCGAATCCGGGCGGAGAACTGTGCCGGCGGCGGAGCACAGTTCACGATGCAGATTCCCGCCGAACACAAAGCGGTGGCGGCGGTGGATCACGTGTCATGACGAGAAGCGCGCGGATCCTGCTGGTCGACGACGAAGTCTCGATTCAACGCGCGGTGGCGCCGTTGCTGCGCGCGAGGGAATACGACGTGGACGTCGCGGGGACCGGCGGCGAAGCGCTGAACGTCCTGCACACCCGTCCGCCCGACCTCATTGTGCTCGACCTCGGTCTGCCCGACATCGAAGGCACTGAGGTCACGCGCCGCATTCGCGGCGCATCGGCGGTGCCAATCGTCGTGCTCTCGGCGCGTGGCAGTGAGGCCGACAAGGTGGCGGCACTCGATCTCGGCGCCGACGATTACGTCACGAAGCCGTTTGGACCCGAAGAGCTCCTCGCGCGGATCCGGGTCGCCCTTCGGCGCGTGTTCTCGGCAGACGAAGCGCAGACCGGCCGTCTCGAGGCCGGAGATCTGACGATTGATTACGACCGGCGCCGGGTCCTGCGAGGCGCCGACGAGTTCCGGCTGACGCCCAAAGAATTCGAGTTGCTCGCACTCCTCGCGCGCAGCGCCGATCGTGTTCTGACGCATCGCGCGATCCTGAAAGCGATCTGGGGCGCCAACGCCATCGACCAGCCGGAGCATCTGTGGGTGCTGGTGGCGCAACTGCGAAAGAAGATCGAGCCCGACCCATCCCATCCTCGCTACCTGCTCAGCGAGCCGTGGGTCGGCTATCGATTCGCGACCGAACCAGCGGAGGCATGATT
>JABFWM010000598.1 GCA_013362195.1 Acidobacteriota bacterium | reverse complement strand
CGGCGTCGTCACGCACGAGCACCCGTCGGATCCGTTCAGGCCGCAGGTGAAGATCATCGCCGCCCGGGACGCGGCGCCCGTCGAAGCGCCGCTGCTGGTGAACACGTGGGAGCCGGACGGCCGCGGCGATTACGCGTGGGCGGTCGTCGAGGCGGTCGATCCGGACACGGTCGGCCTCGACCCGATTGCCTATTTATAAGGAGCCATGACGGAAACGCGCGCCCCGCTCGATCCGGACGTTGCCGCACAGCTCGCGGAATTCGCGCGCGCGTGCAAGGCCGCGGCGCGCGCGGTGTCGCTCTATCCCGCCGCCCATCCGGCGATCGTCGCGACGCTGGGCCGCCTCACGCACTTGACGGCGGCGCTCACCGCGAGCGGCCCGTTCTCGATCGAAGTGCGTCCGCAGACGCTGCTGGTGGGCGACGCCGCGCCGGCCAAGCCGGATTCGGCGATCGTCGAGCTCGCCGACATGCTGCGCCGCCATTTCATCGGCCGGCTCTCGCTGAATGCCGGAGCCGACGCCACCTCGTGGCGCACGCTGCTGATGCTGCTGGCGCGCGCGCCGGAAGACGTGCGCGCCGACGGCGGGATCGCGCACCTCTGGACCGCGGCCGGCGGGTCCAGCGTGGAGCTCGAAGAGATCGACTACGCCGAAGTCCTGCGCGAGAAGCAGGGAGACGCCGCGACGATCGAACGCGTCATCGCCGCGGCGCTCGCCGGTCCGCAGCTCGAGCTCGACGACTCGGCGATGCGCGCGCTGCTGGACATCGTCGGCGATCCGATGCGGCTCACCGAGCTGATGAAGCAGCTCGAAGCGGCCACCGCCGACAAGGGCATCGACGTGAAGACCGCGGCCTTCCTCAACCTGCTGAAAGGCCTCACGGAATATCTCGGCCGCACGAACCCGGGCCAGCTCGATCAGATGTTCCGGCAGATCGGCCACGCGGCCGGTACGCTCTCGGCCGAAGCGATGCTCGAGCTGCTGGCGCGCCGCACGAAGCCCGAGGCCGTCGTCGGGTCGGTGAACGTCGTGGGCGCGGTCGTGCAGCGGATGGCGGACTCGTCGGTCGCCCACTTCGTCTCGAACTCGGTCATCACGGAGCGCGGCGCGACCGAGCGCCTCGCGCACGCCTTCCAGACGCTCGCGCCGGAGCGGGATCGGCAGCGTCACCTGCTCGCCCTCGCCGAAGAAGAAGTCGCCGCCTCCGAGCTCGGGCACGAGCAAATCTTCGAAGAGCTGTGGGAACGCGTCCAGACGATGCTGACGTCGTACTCGGACGCGAGCTTCGTGTCGCAGGAATACGCGAGCGAGCTGACGGCGGCGCGCACCCGGGCCACGGAAGTGGACGCCACCAGCGACGACCCGCCGGAGCGGAAGGCGGCGTGGCTGTCCACGGTCAACGACACGTCGCTGCGCGCGCTGGATCTGCAGCTGCTCGAAGATCTGCTGGTCATCGAGACGGACGCGTCCCGGTGGCGCGACATCGCCGATACGGTCATCGGCCATGCCGAGGATCTCGTCCGCATCGGGTCCTTCGACGAGGCGTGGCGGCTCGCGGGCGCGGTGGCCATCGAAGGCAAGAAGCACGACACGCGCGAGCTCGCGGCGCGCGCCGCGCTCGAACGGTTCGGCCGCGGCGCGATGATGAAGCACGTCGCCAAGCACCTGCGCAGCGCCGACGATCAGGCGTACGATCGCTTCAAGCAGCTCTGTCACGGGATCGGCCCGGCGGTCATCGCGCCGCTGGCCGAAGGGCTCTCGAGCGAACAGGACGCGCGATCGCGGCGCCGTCTGCGCGATATCCTCGTGGGCTTCGGCGCCGCCGGGCGCGAATCGGTGCAGCGGCTGATGAACGCGCCGAACTGGGAAGTGCGCCGGACCGCCGCCTACCTGCTGCGCGAGTTCGGCGGATCGGAGGGGCTGCGCGAACTGCAGCCGCTGCTCCATGACACCGAACCGCTCGTCCAGCGCGAGGCGATTCAGGCGCTCGTGCTGCACGGCAGCGAGGAAGCGTCCCAGATCCTGCTGCAGGCGTTGACCGGCACGGCGGGGCGGACCCGCGAGGCGCTCATCGGCGAGCTCGCGAGCATGCGCGACGAACGGGCGGCGCCGCTGTTCTGCCACATCGTGCGGCACGTCGATCGCCGCGCCTGCCACGCCGTTTACGTGGGAGCCATCGACGCGCTCGGATCGTTTGGCGGCCCCGACGCGGTGGGCGCGCTCAAAGACGCGCTGCAACATGGCGACTGGCTCGCGCCGATCAAGACCCGGCGCGCCCGCGCCGCGGCCGCCCGCGCGCTGCGGCGCATTGGCGACGCCGCCGCGATCGAGGCGCTCCGGGACGCCTCGGAGCGCGGATCCCGCGGCGTCCGATCCGTCGCCCGGGCCGAACTGGGACACCTATGAACGAATCACTCCCCGCGCGCGCGGCGCTCTACGAAGAACTGCTCCGGCGCCTTGCGTCCGGCGTGCGGGCGGCGCAGCTCTACGCACCGGATCATCCCCTCGTCGCCCGCAACATGGAGGGGCTGATGACGGCGCTGCGGCAGCTCCACCAGCAGATGCCGGCGGTGGCGGTCGGGATCGTCGGGACGGAGCTCGTCGTCGCCGACACGCCGATGTCGAAGGTCAGCGCGAGCATGGCGGAATTCATCCGCCGCCTGAAGGATCATCACGTCGAGCGCATCGCGTTCGAACGCGGCGTGACCCAGGCGGAGCTCGTGGGACTGATGCAGCAGCTCGCGCGCCTGAGCGGACGCGCGCCGATCGACGCGGAGAAGGAGCTGTCGAGCGCGCACGTCCGCGTCGGCCGCCTCAAGGCCGAGGATCGCAAGGAGGACGGGCTCGCGGGCGACATGGCGGCGATCCGCCAGCTCTATACCAACGCCGTCGCCGCCGCGGAGACGGTGTGGGAAAGCGCGTTGCGCGAGGGCATGCCCGACATGCCGGCGGCGCTGCAGGCGGTCGATGGGCTCGCCGATGCCGTCACCCAGAACCGCACCGCGCTGGTCGCGCTCACGGCGATGCGCAACTACGACAACTACACGTTCACGCACATGGTGAACGTGTCGATTCTGACCATGGGACAGGCGCGCGCGCTCGGCATCGACGGCCGGCTGCTGCGCGAGTTCGGCCTCTCGGCGCTGATGCACGACATCGGCAAGGTGCGCACGCCGAAAGCGATCCTCAACAAACCCGACAAGCTGACCGACGAGGAGTTCACGATCATGCGCCGTCACACGGTCGACGGCGCGGAGATCCTGCGCCGGACGCCCGAGATGCCGATCCTCGCGCCGGTCGTCGCGTTCGAACATCACCTGCGCAAGGACGGCACCGGCTATCCGTTCGGGGTGAAGCGTGCGTCGCTCAACGTCGGCACGATGCTCTGCAGCATCTCGGACGTCTACGACGCGATGCGATCGCAGCGCGCCTATCAGGAGGCGCACCCCACCGACCGGATCCTGGCCGTCCTCAAACGCAGCGACGGGCAGCAGTTCGACCAGCACCTCGTGCGCCGCTTCGTGCAGCTGCTGGGGATCTACCCGCCCGGCAACCTCGTGAAGCTGAACACCGGCGAGGTTGCGGTGGTGCTCGCGACCCACGCGCCCGATCCGTACCGGCCCCGGGTCCGCGTCCTGTTCGCGTCGGATGGCACGCGCCTCGATCTGCCCTTCGAGCGCAACCTCTGGGAGCCGCGAGGCGAACGCGCCGAGACCGATTCGGTGGTGGCGCCCGTCGATCCCGCCGGCTACGGGATCGACCCGCTGAACTTCCTGGAGATGCGTGCTTCGTGAGTGAGGCGCTGCGCACGGCCCTCGTCGGGTTCGGCGGCCTCGCCCTTGGCTTCACCTGGTTGTCGATCCGGACCGTATCGGTCCCCGCCGCCTCGCCCGATCGGCTCGTCGCCGAATTGCGGCTGGCACAGCTGGCCGCCCTCGTGCTCACGCTCAGCGCCGGCGCATACATCGGCTTCGCCGTCGTTCACGAGTACCGTCAAGGGGTCGGATTCGACATCGCCGTGGCGATCGTCTTTCTCCTCGTCGCGGCGCTCACGATGGTTCGCGACCCGCGGCAGGCGCTGACGATTGTCGCGCTCGCGTTCGCGGCACACGCCATCGTCGACGTGCTGCACCGGCCGGGCCTGCTGCCCGAAGACATCGTGCCGCGGTGGTATTCGATCGGCTGCGCCGTTTACGATGTATACCTCGGCGCGCTCTGCTATCTGCCAATGCTGAGGCGGTAAGGGCGACGGGCGAGGGGCGAGGGGCGAGGGGCGAGGGCGTTTCGGGGTGGTGGCGCCGGGCTGGCTGGAACTGGAGAAGTCGTTCGCGCACGCACGGCTGCTGCCTGGCGCGTACAGCGCATCGTGGTAATGCGCACCAGACGCAAGGCTGCCGCGCAGCGGCGGCAAGCCCAAAGGGCGTCGCGCGAAGCACGTATCCGGCGCATGAGCACGGGCCCCATGCGCACCAGACGCCAGGCTGCCGCGTCGCGGCGGCAAGCCCAAAGGGCGTCGCGCGAAGCGCGTATACCGCATGGGGACGGGGC
>JABFWM010000666.1 GCA_013362195.1 Acidobacteriota bacterium | reverse complement strand
CAGGTCGGCCGGGTCTCAGGATTGGACCCGGCCTTCGTGTTACTCCGCGCGCAACGCCACCGTCGGATCGACACTCGCCGCGCGCCGCGCGGGGACAAGGCTCGCGACGAGCGCCGCCACCGACAGCACCGCGAGCGCCGCGGTGAATGCTCGCGGATCGGTCGGCTCGAGGCGGAACAGAAACGCACGGGCGGTGGCACTGAGGTACCACGCCGCCGCGGTGCCGAAGGCGAGTCCGGACGCGACCAGCCCGCCGGCATTCAGCAGCACCATTCCGAGGACGCGCGATCGCGTCGCGCCCAGCGCCATGCGCAGGCCGATCTCCCGCGTCCGCTGCGACACGATGTACGCCATCACGCCGTAAATCCCCACGGCCGCAATCACCAGCCCGAGCAGGCCGAACAGCGCGAGCAGCAGCATGTTGAAGCGCCGCTGGGCGGTGCGCGCCGCCACCAGTTCCTCCATCGTGCGCACGTTGCGCAGCGGAACGTCGGGGAAGACCGTTGCGACGGCCGATTTGATGGCCGGCAGCACGTCGTACGGATTGCCCGTGGTGCGGACGACGAGCTCACCGCCATAGACGCGCGTCTGTTCCAGGGGGATATAGGCCTCGGTTCGCGGATCGATCTCGAGGCTGGTCTGGTGTACGTCCCCGACGACGCCGACGATCGTGCGCGGTTCGTCGTTCACGACGATCGTCCGGCCGACGGCGGTCTCTCCGGGGAAATACCGGCGCGCCGCCGAGTCGTTGACGATGACGACGCTGGCCGCGCCCTTGCGATCGCCGCCGCTGAACAGGCGGCCGCTCCGCAGCGGAATCCTGAGCGCCTGGTGATATGCGGGCGTCACCTGCCTGATGCTGATTCCATCGTCGTCGCCCTTTTCGGGGGCCCGTCCGGGCACCGCGACGCGCGTCACGCTCATGCTGCCGGCAAGCGGCAGACCGCCGGCGATGATCGATGCGTGCGCGACACCCGGGACATGCCGGATGCGGTCGGCCGCCTCTGCGAGCGCCGGCGCCCGATCGCGTACCTCGGGGCCGCGCTCGACCGGAGGCGACAACTGCGCGGTCAACACGTGATCGATGCTGAACCCGGGATCGATGTGCATCAGCGCCGCGAAGCTGGCGATGAACAGCGCCGCGCCGACGAGCAGGACGACCGCGAGCGCGACCTCGACGACGACGAGCGCGCCGCGCAGACGCTGCGGACCCATGCCGCCGGTGCCGCGCGCCCCATCCTTCAACGCGCTGACGAGATCCGGGCTAGAGAGTTGCAGGGCCGGGACCATGCCGAACGCGATGCCGGTGGCCAGTGACAGGAACGCCGTTGCGCCCAGGACGCGCAAGTCGACGGCAACCGCCGACACGCGCGGGACGTTGTCGGGGATCGCCGCTTTCAGCACGTCCACGCCCCACCAGGCAAGGACCAGGCCGCATGCCGCGCCGGCGACGGCCAGCACGAGGCTCTCGATCAGCAGCTGGCGCACGAGACGCCCGCGTCGCGCCCCCAACGCCGCGCGAATACCCATCTCGCGTTGCCGTGCGCTCCAGCGCGCGAGCAGCAGGTTGGCGACGTTCGCGCAGGCAATCAGCAGCACGAGGCTCACCGCGCTGAGCAGCATGAGCATCCACGACCGCGTTCGCGATCCGACGATGTGATCGACGAGCGGGCGCACGGCCGCCTTGCTGTCCTTGTTCCAGTCGGGATGCGCCCGTTCGAGCGCGGCAGCGATCTGATCCATCTGCGCCGACGCCTGCGCCAGCGTGACGCCCGGCTTCAGCCGGGCGATGACCTGCAGGTAGTAGCTATGCTGCTGCGGATCCCGAATGCGCTGGCGGGCAGGAATCACGTAGGGCAGCCAGGCCTCGGTCGCGCGTGCCACGCCGACCGGATAGGCGAACCCGGACGGCATCACGCCGATCACTTCGTACGCGTGCTGGCCGCTCTCTACGTCGTCGAGCGGGATCGTCCGCCCGATGATCGACGGGTCCGCACCGAAGCGGCGCCGCCACAGCGCGTCGCTCAGGATCACGACCCGCTCGCGGCCGGCCACTTCGTCCCGCGCGGTGAACGCGCGTCCGAGCGCCGGGCGCACCCGCAGGACGTCGAAGAATCCGGCGGTGACCTTCTGTGGTACGAGCGACTCCGGCTCGGCGCCAGGTGCGCGCAGCGTGAGCCAGCCGCTTGCGATCGCGGCCATCGCTGCGAACACCTGCTGCTGCGCCACCCAATCCAGGTAGTTCTGCGGCGCGACGGCCGACAATGCCTCGGGATCACGCGTATCGGCCAGCCGCACGCGGTTCGCGACGGAGCGCCGTTCGCCGACGGCGACCAGGCGATCGTGCTCGTCGAACGGCAGCGCGCGAAGGACCACCGCGTCCACGACCGAGAAGATCGCGGTCGTGGCGCCGATGCCGAGCGTGAGGACGAGGATCGCTGCGGCCGTAAACCCTGGTGCGGCGCGCAGGGAACGAATCGCGGCGGTGAAATCGTGGCGCATCGGAGCGGCGGCGGGACTCAAGTCCCGACTTGCGACAGCTGCAGTATACGTATCAGCGCAGGCGGGCCGTTCGCCTTCTGCGTGGAGCGCTTCCGCCAGACCCATCAGGCTTTGGCGGAGGGCGTCAGATGCCGCATCTCATCGCCGGCTCGTTAGCTGCGTGGGTGCTGCGGGACGACAGACGACGCTCGTCAGCCGTCCACGTCTGGCCGAGGGCATCGACTCAGAGTTCGTCGCAAAAATTAAGTGTGACTGTCACCGTTCTTGGCGTCGCCCGCGGCGGGACACCAGAACGGGGACACTCACAGTTCGTCGCGAAAGTGGGATTAACGGTGACTGTCACCGTTCTTGACGCCGCCACGGCAGGGCACCAGAACGGGGACACTCACAGTTCGTCGCAAAAATGGGATTAACTGTGACTGTCACTGTTCTGGCCACTTCGCCACCACGGTATACAATCGCGTCGTGCTGTCCATCCGTGTCCTTCCAGGTGGATCCCCGGTAGAACGTTCGTCGTCCCATCCGTGGCGCGTATCTTGCGAGAAAAGGCCGGGATGCCCCTCGGTCGCTCGCTGCGTGGCACGCCTCGGCTGAGGTCGGCGAGACGCTGGATCGCCCAAAGGCCGCGTCTTCTCGCGGCCGCCATCGCGACCCTCGCGCTCTTCCTTTTTGTAAGTGTTGCCGCCGTCGTCTGGTTTGCCTACGACATCACGTCCGGCCTCCCCGACAGGTCCGCCATTCGCGGTTTAGGGGACATGGCCCAGGCGACAACGATCCTGGATGCCAACGACACGCCGGTCTTCACGATCTTCAAAGAGCAGCGCATCGAAGTTCCCTTGAAGGACGTGTCGCCGAACCTGATTAAGGCGGTGGTGTCCGTCGAGGATCAGCGGTTCTACGAGCACAGCGGTGTGGACTTCATCCGCGTCGGCGCCGCGGTGCTCCGCAACGTACACGAGTGGCGGCGGGCGGAGGGCGGCAGCACGATCACGCAGCAGCTTGCCCGTCAGAGCTTTCTCACCCGCAACAAGACCATCCGGCGCAAGCTGCAGGAAATCGTCCTCGCCGCGCACATCGAGCACGAGTATTCGAAGGACGAGATCCTGGAGCTGTACCTGAACAAGGTGTATTTCGGAGACGGGCTGTACGGCGTCGAGGCGGCATCGCGCGGCTATTTCGGCACGTCCGCGAAGGACCTGACGATCGACGAGGCGGCGCTTCTCGCTGGCCTGATCCAGTCGCCGTCGAGCTACGCGCCGAGCGGCAACCTCGATCGCGCGATCGCGCGACGTAACGTGGTCCTCCAGGCCATGCTCGCCTCGGGCGCCATCAACCAGGCGCAACACAACCGCGCGAAGGTGGCGCGGGTCGAGTTGAAGAACGCGCTGGAGATCCGCGAGACGTTCGGCCTCTATTACAAGGAGCAGGTGCGGAAGGAGCTGGTCGAACGCTTCGGGTGGACCCGGGTCGCGCAGGGCGGGTTGAAGGTCTACACGACGCTCGATACGGATCTGCAGCAGGCGGCCGAGAAGATGCTCGAGGACGGCCTGGAGAAAATAGAGTCGCGGCGCGGCTACGCCCATCCGAAGCGATCCGACACACGCGACGACAAGTCTTCCGACTACCTGCAGGGCGCGCTCGTTGCCGTCGAGCCGGGAAGCGGGGCGGTCCGTGTTTTGGTCGGCGGCCGGGACTTCGAAGTCAGCCGCTTCAATCGCGCGATCCAGGCGAAGCGCCAGGCGGGCTCCGCCTTCAAGCCGTTCGTGTACGCGGCGGCGCTCGAGGCGGGCTATTCTCCGGCGTCCGTCATCTCGCGGCTGAACGATCCGATCCTCACGGAGCAGGGCGACTGGATGCCGGAGGACGAGCACTCGGACGCAAGCTCGATGACGCTGCGCTCGGCGCTGCGGATGTCGAGCAACCGCGCCGCCGTGCAGCTGCTGAATCAAGTCGGCATCTCGAAAGCGGTGTCGTACGCGCAGAAATTGAACGTCGGCACGCCGCCGAGCGTCCCGTCGCTGGCCCTTGGCGCGGGCGACGTCACGCTGCTGTCGTTGACGGCCGCGTATGGCGCGTTC
>JABFWM010000009.1 GCA_013362195.1 Acidobacteriota bacterium | reverse complement strand
CGACGTGCATTTTTTTTTCGTGACAGCGACGACCCGCGCATCGGCGCGCATGAACTGTGCGACGATACCCCGCCGCACACGCCACGACGATCGACCGGCATGTCGATCGTCATCGCGTCGCGCGACAGTCCGTGCCGGTCGGACTTCAGATCATCCACACGACGCGGCCCTTGCCGCGGATCACGGGCAGCCGCGCTCGCCCCCAGGCGCCGCTCCGGCCCGCCGGTGTTGTTGCGATCGTGCCAGCGCGTGCCGCTCGACCAGCGAGCGACATTCCCCGCTGCGCGACTTCGGTGACGGCGATGCTGCGAACGCCGATCAGCCGTGTCTCGTGTCTCGGCCTATCGTCGGGGTCTTCGTGTCGCCGCTGTTCATCACGTCCCGCGCGCGTGCCACTGCGTTCCCGTCAGGGCCCGCCGTCGCACGGCTGCGACGCGTGACGACGATGTGAAATTGCTTGCTCCTATAGAGCAGGAGGATTCGATGGACAGCTTTTATCCTCGTGGTGGATCCAGGGCCCGTTTGCGTGCGGCGGAAGAGGCACGCCGCAACCGCGCCGAAATCGTTCGTGAATTGTCGTGGGGACGCGTCTCGCGTCGTGATCTGATCAAGTGGGGACTCTTCACCAGCGCGGGCCTGCTCGCGCCGATTGGCGGACTCAACCCGTTCGTCGCGAGCACCAAGGCGCAGAGCCTCATCGGACCGACCGGCGCGCCGCCGAGTCCGCGGTTCGGGTGCTCGTCGTTCTCGCAGCCGATGCCCCGCTTCGACTGCATCCCGCGGAACCCGATCACCGCGCTCAATCCCGCGCCGACCGCACAGGCCAACCAGACCCAGCAGCCGGTCGACCCGGCGCTTGGCGGCGGAACCGGGCCGATTGAGGGACGGCCGCCCGGTCCGGTCTGGGCGCATCAACGCTTCGCCCAGTTCCCGCCCGCGGTCGCGGTGCAGATGACGCAGTACGGCGCGCGGAGCAATACCGTCTACTCTCCGGATGTCCGCTCGGAGCTGAATTGCGGGATCAATCCGTCCGACGCGCTGCCGCTGCGTTTTCATACCCTCTGGCCAAACCAGACCCCGAATTCGGTCTGGACCTTCAACGGCACCATTCCGCCGAAACTCGTGCGGGCGCGCTACGGCGAACCGATCCTGTTCCGTCATTACAACGGTCTTCCGGCAGACGTGCGTCAAAACGGCGGGTTCGGCCGGCACACCATCTCGACCCACGAGCACAACGGTCACCACGGAGCCGAGAACGACGGCTTCACCGGCGCATTCTTCTTCCCGGGTCAGTTTTACGACTATCACTGGCCCGTCGTGCTCGCCGGTCACTTCTCCATCAATCGCGACGCGACCGACCCGCGCGCCAGCAGCCCCGCCGATGACGGCGGCCTGGTCAAGGTGCCGGGCGACTGGCACGAGACGATGAGCACGCACTGGTTCCACGACCACATGTTCAGCTTCACGGCGCAGAACGTCTACAAGGGCAACGCCGCGATGTTCAACATCTACAGTGGTCTCGACCGCGGCGCCGAAGACATCGACGATGGGGTGAACCTGCGGCTCCCGAGCGGCCAGGCTCGCGTCACCGGCAAGAGCTGGGGCAACCTCGATTACGACGTCAACCTGATGCTCGCCGACAAGGCGTTCGATCAGACCGGCCAGATGTACTTCGACATCTTCGAATTCGACGGCTTCATCGGCGACGTGATGACCGTGAACCTCACGTTCGACCCGTACTTCGAGGTCGAACGACGCAAGTACCGCTTCCGCATCCTCAACGCCAGCGTCTCGCGATTCTTCAAGCTCGCGCTCGCGAACGCGTCCGGCGTCGCGCAGCCGATCATCCAGATCGCGAACGACGGCAACCTGCTGCCGCACCCGGTGACGCTGTTGGAGCTCGATGAGCAGGGCATCGCCGAGCGGTACGACATCGTCATCGATTTCTCCAAGTACGCGATTGGCGACAAGCTGCACCTGGTGAACCTCGCGGATCATTTCGATCCGCAGGCTGGCGCCCTCAACGGCAAGAAGGTCGTCACGGATCTCAGCCTCGCCGCGGCGCTGTCCGGCACGTCGCTGGATCCCTGCGTCGGGCGGTTCCTGGAGTTCCGCGTCGTGCGCGATCCGGCACAACCCGATCTGAGCCGCGTGCCCGCGACGATGATCGAGAATCCGGATCTCTCGTCGCTGCCGATCGCCCGTGAACGGACGTTCGTGTTCGGGCGCGGCGGGTTCCAGCCGAGCTCGGATCAGAACACCTCGTTCATCGGACCGTGGGCGATCGAGACCGATCGGACCGGCGGCATGCTGAACGCCGACTACAACCGCGTCTCGGCCGCGCCGAAGTTCGGCACGCGCGAGGTGTGGCATCTCGTCAACGGCGGCGGCGGCTGGGACCATCCGATTCACATCCACTTCGAGGAAGGGCAGGTCCTCGAACGCAACGGCAAAGCCGAGAACGTGCCGGCGTGGGAACGCGGCCGGAAGGACGTGTACCGCCTGCATCCCGGCGGCAGCCTGACCCTCACCATGCAGTTCCGCGACTGGGGCGGCATGTTCATGGAGCACTGCCACAACACCATGCACGAGGACAACGCGATGCTGCTGCGATGGGAAATCGGCGGCGGCGGCGAGTCGTTCCTGCGGCCGCTGCCAACGCCGGTGCCGACGCCGCAGGGCGTGCTGTTCGAAGACCCATACGACCTGCCGACCGCGCGGTAAGGAGCGCGTGGCCATGGATGCGAAAGCTGCGGCGATCCTGCTCGCGACGTGTCTGGTGACGCTGACGTCTGCCGTAGACGCGCAGCGCCCCAAGGGCGCGGACTACTTCCCCAACGTCACGTTGACGACGCAGGACGGCGTGGCGGTGCGCTTCTACGACGATCTTGTCAAGGACAAGATCGTCGCCATCAATCTGATCTACACGACCTGCCGGTATGCGTGTCCGCTCGAGACCGCACGCCTTGCGCAGGTCCAGCGGCTGCTCGGCGATCGGATGGGACGTGATGTGTTCTTCTATTCGATCACCATCGATCCCGAGCACGATACCCCCGCCGTCCTCAAGGAGTACGCGAAGACGTTCCACGCCGGACCGGGCTGGCTGTTCCTGAACGGCCGCCGCGCCGATGTCGACCTCATTGCAGGGCGGCTCGGCCTGGCGACGCCCGATCCGTCCAACCCCGATGGCCACGCGCCGAACCTTCTCGTCGGCAACGAGGCCACGGGCCAGTGGATGCGCAACTCCGGCATGGACAACCCGAAGTTCCTCGCCCGCACGATCGGCGACTGGTTGGACAGCTGGCGTGGGCCGCGACGGCCGCTCAAATCGTACGCGGAGGCGCCGACGATGACGCTCACCCGCGGCGAGTACACGTTCAAGAGTCATTGCGCCGCGTGCCACACGCTTGGCGGAGGCCCGCACATCGGACCCGACCTGGCGGGCGTCGCCAGGACGCGCGATCGGCAATGGCTCGAGCGATTCATTCGAGAACCGGACAAGATGCTGGACGAGCACGACCCGATCGCCAGCGATCTGTTCGCGCAATACAAGAACGTTCGAATGCCCAACCTGGCGCTCACGCATGCGGACGTCGACGCGGTGATCGCGTACCTCGATTCGTACGTGCCGGCGGCGGCCGCACCTGCCGCGGCGGCACCGACGAACACGGTCGCCATCCCGGCGCCGCTGCTCGACGCCTATCTGCACGTGCACGACGCGCTCACCCGCGATCGCATGGACGGCGTCCACGACGCGGCCGGCACCATCGCCCGCGCGGCGACGTCGCTCGGCCCGTCCGGCGCCGCGACAGCGAGCGCCGCAAGCGGACTGCTCCAGTCGCAGGAGCTGTCCGCCGCGCGCGAGGCGTTCGCCAGGTTGAGTGAAGCGCTCATCACGCTTCGAGGCTCGTCTGATTCAGCAGAGGGCGACGGTGTCAGCGTCGCCTACTGCCCAATGACCCGACACTCCTGGCTGCAGCGCGGGACCGCGATTCGCAATCCCTACTACGGCCAGAAGATGCTCGACTGCGGCCGCTTCAACGGCGCATCGTCGAACACACGGTAGTCACGCGCGGGGCTGCACGACGCGCAGCCCCGCGCGAACCCGATACCACGCTCACGTTCCGCCGCGCAGGCTGCTTCGCGCAGTCTGCGCACCTCTCACTGAAAGAATCCTCCACTCAGAATCACGGCATCCGCGTTCTTCACGCGGACCTGATCGCGCGAGACCGCGAAGTGGCCAAGATTCGCGGTCATCGTGCCCTGCCCGCCGCTGAGCGTGATCGATCCGACGGGTGTGAAATCGAGCGTGACGCCGAGCACGGTGCCGTCGCGGAGGTTCACCTTCTTCACCTGCACGGTGAGGATCGTCGAGCCGCCGGCCAGGAACTGCGATTGATCCGCGGTCGCGATCCCTTCCGGCACCACCCCGTTGATCCCGGGGCCCGTGAGCACTTCCTTGACGGTGCCACCCGACGCCGACGACGACGACAACTCGCCTACCGTGATGGCGCTGGTGCCCACGACGTTGGCATCGAGCCCGGCCGCCGCACTCGATGCGGATCGGTCTGGACTGGTGGG
>JABFWM010000492.1 GCA_013362195.1 Acidobacteriota bacterium | reverse complement strand
GAAAGGTCGGCGTGTCCGTATCGGGCGCTGATTCCAATCGTGTGTACGCGATCATCGAGGCCAAAGACGGCGGCGTCTTCCTCTCCGATGATGGCGGCACGAGCTGGACGTTGATCAACGACGACCGGCGGCTGCGCCAGCGCGCGTTCTACTATTCACGCATCTATGCCGATCCGCAGGTGAAAGACACCGTCTACGTTCTCAACACCGCCTTGTATCGATCGACCGACGCGGGGAAGACCATCCGCAGCATTCGCGTGCCCCACGGCGACAATCACGACCTCTGGATCGCGCCGAACGATGCCAGGCGGATGATCAACAGCAACGACGGCGGCGCGAACGTCTCGGTCAACGCGGGTGAGACGTGGACGGACCAGGACTTCCCGACAGCGCAGCTGTACGGCGTCGTCACGACCGCTCACGTGCCGTATCACGTCTGCGGCGCGCAGCAGGACAACAGCACGGTGTGCGTGCCGAGCACGGGCACCGGCGACGAGATGTATGCCGTCGGTGGCGGCGAGAGCGGCTACATCGCGCCCGATCCGACCAACGTGGACGTGTTCTACGCGGGCATGTACGGCGGTCTGCTGACGCGCCTCAATCGCCGCACCGGCGAACGCCGCGCGGTCAACGTGTGGCCCGACAACCCGATGGGCCACGCCTCGGGCGACATGACCGAACGGTTCCAGTGGACGTATCCGATCGTGATCTCGCCCACCGATCCAAAGGTGCTCTATGCAACCTCACAGCACGTGTGGAGGTCGACGAACGAAGGCCAGAGCTGGGAACGCATCAGCCCCGATCTGACGCGGCACGATCCCTCGACGATGGGCGACTCGGGCGGCCCGATCACGCTCGATCAAACCGGCGTGGAAACCTACGCGACGGTATTTGCGCTCGCGCCGTCACCGCTCGACGGCAACGTGATCTGGGCCGGATCCGACGACGGCTACGTCCACGTGACCCGAGACGGCGGGAAGAACTGGGAAAAGGTCACGCCACCGGACCTGCCGGACTTCGCGCGTATCAGCCTGATCGAAGCGTCGCCCCACGACGCCGCCACCGCCTACATCGCGGCGAACCGCTATCAGCGCGCCGACCGTGCGCCGTATGTCTACCGCACGCACGACTATGGCCGGACCTGGACGACCATTGTCAACGGCATCCCGGCGGACGATTTCGCGCGATCGATCGAAGCGGATCCGAAACGCAAGGGACTGCTCTGGGTCGGCACCGAAACCGGCATCTACGTCTCGTTCGACGACGGGAACACGTGGCAGTCCTTCAGCCTGGATCTGCCGGTCACACCGGTCCACGGCATCGTCGTCAAGAACGATGATCTCGTGATCGCGACGCACGGCCGATCCTTCTACGTGATGGACAACATCAACGTGCTGCGGCAGATTCAGCGCGAGACCACGAACGACCCGGTGGTGCTGTTCACGCCGGGCGACGCGGTCCGATCCGTGTCCCGCGGGGTCGCGGTCGACTATTACCTGAAGCAGCCGGCTGACGCCGTCACGATCGAGTTTCTCGACGCCCAGGGCCAGGTCGTTCGATCGTTCACCGGCAGCGCCAGTCAGACGGAGAGCACGCCGGCGGCGCCCGCGGGCGGCGACGAAGACGAGGGTGGCTTCCGTCAACCACCGCCGCGGGTCAGCGTGAAGCAGGGCCTGAACAGATTCGTGTGGGACACACGCTATCCGGAGGCGCGGACGTTCCCGGGCCTGATTATGTGGGCCGCGGGCACTCGCGGCCCCGCGGCGCCGCCGGGACGCTATCAGGTTCGCCTCACGGCCGCCGGTCAGACGAAGACGCAGCCGTTCGCGATCGTCCGCAACCCGCTCGGGTCGGCGACCGATGCCGATCTGATCGAGCAGTTCCGGCTCGCCAAACAGATCACCGATCGCGTCACCGCCGCGAACGAAGCAGTGCTCCGGTTGCGAAGCATCAAGGATCAAATCGCCGATCGGCTGCAGAAGCTGAAAGACGCGAAGGTGAAAGCGAGCGGCGATACGCTGCGGGCATCGCTGACGGACGTCGAAGGGGAGATCTACCAGTACCGCAACCGGAGCAGCCAGGATCCGCTGAACTTCCCGATCCGCTTGAACAACAAGCTCGCCGCGCTCCAGACCATCGTCGAAAGCGGGGATTACAAGCCGACCGCGCAGTCCTACGCGGTCTTCAAGGAACTCGCGGCGCAGCTCGAGACGCAGCTCGGGCGCGTCGACGCGCTGATTGAAACCGACGTCGATGCGTTCAACAGGCAGCTGGCGAAGCGGAAGCTGCAGCCGATCAAGACGGAGGTTCCCGCGTCACGGTGACCTCGACGGTCCCCACCGGCTCGTCGTGCGCGACGAACAGCGCATCGGCATCGAGCGAAAGCTCGAGCAGATCGGCGGGCCGGTAGGGACGCTCCTGCAACGCGAGCGTCACGTCCGAAATCTCCGGGTAGCTGCCGAGGATCACGTCGCCGATCGCGTAGAGGGTGTGCTGCACGGATCGGCGCGCGTGACACGCGAACGTCTCGACGACGGCCTGGCGAATGCCCTGGCGGTAGGGCGCGAACGCGAGATCGGGATCGGTGTAGGCCCACCGCACCGACAGCGAGGCCAGCAGCAGGCGCTGCAGCGCGTCGGCGGTGAAGTCGTCGGCGTCGGCGCGCGGCGGCGCGAGCCCGCTGGTCCGCATCAGCACGAGATCTTCGATCCCCGACGACACGGAGGCGCGCGTCCCGTTGCTGACGATGGTCGTGGTGCGGCGCTCCGGTCCTGCGGGCGTGAACGCCTGTCCCTGCGCCTTGCCACCGGCGTCGACGCGTGCCCACGGCTGCTGCGAGATCTCGACGCGCACGCGGCCGACCTGCGAATGCTGCTGCAGGATGCGATCGCACAGCGCCAGGCCGAGCGTTTCGATCGCGGCGAAGCGTTCCTGGCGCGCGACCTTGTAGACGAGGTTCTTCAGCGCTTCCCCCGGCAGCAGCCCCGCCGCATCGCCCTCGCGGAACGCGGCCGCGAAATCGCCGTCGAAGCGCAGCGCGATGGTGAGGTCCTGCGGATCGTCGCGATCGCCGCGCCGGACGACGCGCAGGACGCGGAGCTGCGACTCGCCGTAACTGCTCGAATGAATGAGCGCCATGCGATATACTAGTGTGCTTTCATCCATGCTGATTGCGCGGCACTACGTGATCGCCGGACGGGTGCAGGGCGTCGGGTTCCGATATTTCGTCGAGGGCGCCGCGGCGCGCGAAGGCGTGCACGGCTGGGTGCGGAACCTGCCCGACGGACGCGTCGAAGCGCACATCGAAGGAGACGCCGACGCGGTCGAGCGCGTCGAGGCCGCGCTCCGCCGCGGCCCGTCGTCGTCGCGCGTCGAGGACGTCGTCGTGGACGAGCAGAGGCCCACCGGGCGCCCGACCGGATTCACCATTCGATAGCGGACGCGCGAACCAGCGGGCGGGCCGAGCTCCGCGCCGGAAGGTCGCGCCATGGCAGCAGGCCGCCCGCGAAGGACATTCATGGACGCACTCAAGACGCACATCCGCCACGTGCCCGACTTTCCAAAGCCCGGCATCCTGTTCTACGACGTCACGACGCTTCTCAAAGACGCGCAAGGCTTCAGGCTCGCGATTGACAGCTTGTCGCAGCCCTACGCCGGATCCGGCGTCTCGCTCGTCGTCGGCATCGAGAGCCGCGGGTTCATCCTCGGATCCGCCGTCGCCGATCGCATCGGCGCCGGCTTCGTGCCGGTCCGCAAGCTCGGGAAACTGCCGGCACAGACGATTCGCGCCAGCTACGACCTCGAATACGGCAGCGACAGCCTCGAGATGCACCGCGACGCGATCGAGCCGGGACAGAAAGTGTTGATCGTCGACGATCTGCTCGCCACCGGCGGCACCGCACGGGCGACCGTGAATCTCGTCCGCCAGCTTGGCGGCGACGTCGTCGGCCTCGCGTTCCTGATCGAATTGGTGGAGTTGCACGGCCGGCAGAAGCTGGAAGGCGAGAACGTCCAGGTCGTGCTGCAATACTGACGACCGCCGGCACGTGGCGTCACGCCCGCATGTTGCCCTCACGGGTGACCACGAACGTCTGTCGCATCAACTTGCGGCGGAATCCGGTCGCCTGCGAGAGCGCCAGCGTGACGCGGATGTCGGGCGAGCCGTCCCCGGCCGGTTCGGCGGTGATGCGGATCCGATACGCGCGCTCGTCGCGGCCGGTCACCGTTTTGGTCATCGGCGCGGTAATCACGTTCTGCCAGACCGCATAGGGCAGGGTGCGCACGCGCGAGAGCTCTTCATCGAGCACCTCGCGCCGCACCTGCACTTCCCAGACGAACGGACGGCGGACGAAGGGCAGCCGGAGCATATACACTAGAATGACTGGTTTTCGGCCAGGCGCCCGTAGCTCAGCAGGATAGAGCATCGGTTTCCTAAACCGGGGGTCGCAGGTTCGAGACCTGCCGGGCGCGCCATCACACGGAACACAGACGACCCCGACGGAAACAACCCAACAGCCCATGAAATCTACAGAACGGCACCGGCTCAAGGAAAATGAATTCGCGCACTCGGTGGCGCGCGCCCGCGAGGTGGTC
>JABFWM010000349.1 GCA_013362195.1 Acidobacteriota bacterium | reverse complement strand
TGAGCCCTGAGCCGCGAAGCCCTGAGCCTTAAGCCTTGAGCCCTGAGCCCTTTCCCGCACCTGTGCTATAGTTTTCGTCGGTTTCTGACTCCGGTCCATCCGTCCCAGCGGTGACCGGGTGGACATGCTCGCCTAGCGGCGCCCGCCGCGGCCTGTCCTTCGTCTGTCGGCCTTGATCGTCTTTTGACTGGGACGTCGCACATTTGACCAACGGCTCGGAATCGACCGCTGCCGGCGCGCCGCCGCTGGAACTCGTTCCGCTCGGCGGCCTCGGTGAGTTCGGCATGAACATGATGGTGGTCGCCTGCGGCGATACCGCCATCCTGATCGACGCGGGCGTGATGTTTCCCGAACCGGAGCTGCTCGGCGTCGATCTGATCATTCCGGACCTGCGGCAGCTGCAGCAGTATCGGATTCAGGCGCTGGTGTTGACGCACGGCCACGAGGATCACATCGGCGCGGTCGCGCACGTCCTGCCGCACGTCGACGGTCCGATCTACGGAACGCCGCTGACGCTGGCGCTCGTCGAACCCAAGCTCGCGGAGCTGGAGGACGCGCGGTCTCGCCTCTACGCGGTCCGGCCGCGCGACCGGGTGACGGTCGGCAGCTTCACCCTCGAGTTCCTGCGCGTGACGCACAGCATGCCGGACTGCGTCGCCGTCGCGATGCGCACGCCCGCCGGTGTCGTGCTGCACACCGGCGATTTCAAGATCGACCAGACGCCGCTCGACGGCGAGCACGTGGATTTTCACCGGCTCGCGCAACTGGGCGCCGAGGGCGTGCTGGTGCTGCTCGGCGACAGCACCAACATCGAGCGCAAAGGGGTCAGCGGCTCGGAGCGCGACGTCATCGACGGGTTCGAAGAGATTTTCACGAGCGCCCAGGGCCGCATCGTCATCGCGATGTTTGCGTCGAGCCTTTATCGCATGCAGATCGTCCTGGACCTCGCGTTCCAGTTCGACCGGCGCGTGGCGTTCGTCGGCCGCGGCGTGATCGAGAACTCGCAGATTGCCGAGCGCCTCGGCTACCTGCGCATCCCGCCCGGCGTGCAGATCCGGGACAGCGACGTCCGCAACTTTCCGTCCCAGGACGTCGTCTGCATCTGCACCGGCTCGCAGGGGGAACCGCAGGCGGCGCTCCCCCGCATCGCCATCGACGATCACCGCCACGTGAAACTCGAGCACGACGATGTGGTGGTGTTTTCGGCGCGGGAGATTCCGGGCAACGAGAAAGCGATTGGCCGGGTGATGAACCACGTCGCCCGCCGCGGCGCCGACGTCGTTTACGAAGGGATCAAGCACGTCCATGTGTCGGGCCACGGCTCGGAGGAAGAGCTGAAGCTCATGCTCTCGCTGGTACGGCCGAAGTACTTCGTGCCGATACACGGGGAGTACCGCCAGCTTGCGCGCCACGCGCGCGTCGCTGCCCGTGTGTCTGCGGGGACGAAGGTCGTGCTGGCGGAGAACGGCGACCTCATCCGGATCGACCGGGACGGCGCCCGCGTGGCGGAGAAGGTCCCGGCCGGCCGGATCCTGATCGACGGCACGCGCAGCGGCGAGGTCGGCGACGAAGTGTTGCGCGACCGCCGGCATCTCGCCGGCGACGGCCTGGTCGTGCCGGTCGTGGCCATCGGCCGGCAATCCGGCGCCGTGGAGGAGACGCCCGACGTCATCACGCGCGGGTTCGTCCTCGATGCGCGCACCGAAACGTTGTTGAAGGAAGTGCCAGGGCTGGTCGCCGCGGCCATCGAGAGCGCCAGCATCGAAGAGCGGACCGATCCCGGGTTGATCAAGGAGAAGATTCGAGTGGACCTCCAGCGGTTCTTCCGCAAACGTTCCGGACTCCGGCCGCTGGTTCTGCCGGTGGTGATGGAGATCTGACGTGGCGTCACGGGCCGTCTCCCGGCGGGTGAGCGAGTTCGCGGGCGTCGTGTTGTTTGCGAGCGCCCTGTTGTGGCTGGTCGCGCTCGCCAGCTACAGCGCGTCGGACCCGGTCTGGTTCTTCAACACCGGATCCGACCTCCCGCCGGCCAACTTCGCCGGCCGGGTCGGTGCGTTCCTCGCGGAGCTGTCGTATCAGGTGTTCGGCTACTCCGCCTACCTCATTCCGCTCGTGCTCGTCGTCATCGGCTGGCACTACTTCTGGTGCCGTGCCGTCGACGCGGCGTATACGAAGCTGCTTGGCGCCGTGCTGCTCTTCGGCTGCGTGTCGTCGTTCATGTCGCTCGCCTTCGGGCGCGTCGAGATCACCGGCAAGGCGTTCCGCGCCGGCGGCATGCTCGGCGATCGGCTGTCGGCGCTGCTCGCCGAGTACCTGAACCGCACTGGCTCGATCATCCTGATCCTGACCCTGCTCTTCCTCGCCATCATCCTGTCGACACAGTTCTCGCTGGGGCGCTTCTTCGGGAGTCTGGGGCAGCTCGCGCGGAATCGCTGGATGGCGTTCGTCGTCGCGCTCGAGGCACGCCGCGAGGAGCGCCGCCGCGAGAAGCAGCGCCAGGAGGTGTTGAAGAAGCATCTCGCCGCGGGGAAGGCGCCGGCAGGCAAGGCCGCGAAGGAGACCGGGGAGCCTCCGAGAGAGCTCGCGAAGGAGCCGTCGCGAGAGCTGCCGAAACCGATCACGAGGACCGCCGCCGCCGACGCGCAGAAGCCAATCGACGACGAAGCCCCGGCGCCACGCGGCAAGGCGCCGTCGACGTCGGCGAAGATCGTGAGCGCCGCGACGGCCGCGCTGAAGGCCGCGGCGACCAGGCCGACGCCGCCGCCGATCAAGAAGCCCGCGCCGGCCGCGTCGGCGCCGCCGCTCCCCCTGCCGGAGCCGGAGAAGCTGCCCGCCGAGCGCAGGAAAGGGACGTTCACGCTTCCGCCCAATGCGCTGCTCGATGCGCCGAGGGGCGAGCGCAAGATCGACGAACGGGAGCTGATGGACGGCGCGCGCCTGCTCGAAGACAAGTGCCGCGAGTTCTCCGTCGAAGGCACCGTCGTGCAGATTCATCCCGGACCGGTGGTCACGACCTACGAGTTCAAGCCGGACGCCGGGGTGAAATACAGCAAGATCACCGGCCTCGCGGACGATCTGTGCCTGGCGATGCAGGCCGAATCGGTCATCATCGACCGCATCCCGGGGAAATCCACCGTCGGCATCCAGATTCCGAACCCGAACCGCGAGCAGATCTCATTGCGCGAGCTGCTCGAATCGGACGCGTATCGGCGCTCCTCGTCGAAGCTCACGCTGGCGCTCGGCAAGACCATTCACGGCGAACCCTTCGTCAGCGATCTCGCGACCATGCCGCATCTGCTGGTCGCCGGATCGACCGGCGCGGGGAAATCCGTCAGCGTCAACGCGATGATCACCAGCATCCTGATGCGCGCCACGCCCGACGACGTGCGGTTCATCATGGTCGACCCGAAGCGCCTCGAGCTGGGAATGTACGAGGACATCCCGCACCTGCTCACGCCGGTCGTGGTCGATCCCAAGCTCGCGGCGAACGCGCTGCGCTGGGCGGTGCGCGAGATGGAGGAACGCTACAAGACGCTCGCGGCGTTCGGCGTCCGCAACATCGAGCAGTACAACCGCAACGTGCGCGCGATGCAGGAGGAGAAGCCGGGCGAGGTCCTCACCGACGACAAGGGCAACGAGCTGAAGCCGCTCCCCTTCATCGTCGTGCTGATCGACGAGCTCGCCGACCTGATGATGGTCGCCGGCAACGAGGTGGAAGAATCGATCGCGCGCCTGGCGCAGATGGCGCGCGCGATCGGCATTCATCTCGTGCTCGCGACGCAGCGCCCGTCGGTCGACGTCATCACCGGCCTGATCAAGGCCAACCTGCCGGCGCGCATTTCGTTCCGGGTCTCGTCGAAGATCGATTCGCGCACCATCCTCGACGGCAACGGCGCGGAGCAGCTCCTCGGCAAGGGCGACATGCTGTACCTGCCGCCGGCCTCGTCGCGCTTCGTGCGCCTGCACGGCCCCTACATCTCCGAACAGGAGTCCGCGCGCCTCGCGAGCTTCCTCCGCAAGCAGGCCAGGCCCGTCTACGACAACACGATTACCGCCGACGACAAGGCGACGCAGGAAGCCATCGAGTTCGAGAAGGACGAGCTCTACGACGAAGCCGCGCGGATCGTCGTGTCGAGCGGCCAGGCCTCGATCTCGTACCTGCAGCGGCGCCTGCGGATCGGCTTCAGCCGGGCCGCGCGGCTGGTCGACATGATGGAAATGGACGGCCTCGTGTCGGCCGCGGCCGGCGGCAAGCCGCGCGAGGTGCTGGTCAAGAAGGATTACTTCGACGAAGTGGATGCGCAGCTTCGATAGGTCACGGCCATGGCACAGCGACTGCTCCCCCTGCTTCTCGCGCTGCTCACCGTCGTTCCAGCGTCGGCGCGGGCCGACACCGTGCGCGCCGCCTACACGCGCGCGCTCGAGCAGGAGCGCGTCGTCCGCGACGCGCGCGATCACGCGACGCCCGCCAAGATCCGCCGCGTCGTCGCGTCTTACGAGCGCCTGGTCGCGCGCCATCCGGCGAGCGGCTACAGCGACAATGCACTCTGGCAGGCAGCGAACCTGTCGCTGCTCGCCTACGAGCGCTCGGGCGACG
>JABFWM010000004.1 GCA_013362195.1 Acidobacteriota bacterium | reverse complement strand
AGATCGCGGGAGAACAGCTCAGGGCCGAGTGACCAGAACACGGTGCGGCTGTCGCCGGACCAGTGCAGGTAGAAACCGGCGTCGCGGGAGATGCGCGCAACCGGATAGCCATTGATCGCCGGCCCGAGATCGACGGGGCGGCCGGTGCGGGGAAAGGGCGCGACGAACGCGTGCCATCGCTCCGAGAACGCCACCCATTTGCCGTCAGGCGACGGGACGATCTGCATCGCGTTCTCGGACTGGAAATGCACCACTTCATCGCTGCCGGCGAGCGGCGACCCGGGATCGCCGATGCCGACGCTGAGCAACACGAACTTGCCGCCGCGCGAGTCGTTGACGAAGATCCGTTTGCCCGTGTGATCGAACATCGGATGGGTGCCGCTCTCGCGGACCAGCCGCGGCGCCGCCGATCCATCGCTCGGCACGACATAAACGCCCGGCTCGCTGCCGTACAACGTGCCGCGATCCGTGTCGGCCGCCGCCGCACGGAAAACAATCGTCCGGCCGTCGGGCGCGAAGCTGGCCTCCGTGTAGTGGCCGGGCCTCGAGACCACGTCGCGCCCGCCGCGCCCGTCGGCGTCAACGACGCGCACCCGCCCGTACTCCGCATCGGACCACGTCGTGTAGACAATGGACCGGCCATCAGCCGACCAGGCAGGATCGAACTCGAACCGATCGCTCACGTCCGTCAGTCGCTTCGCCTCGCCGTTCGGCAGCGTCTTCACGTAGATGTGTCCGAGCGCGCTGTAGGCGACCTGCTTGCCGTCGGGCGAGGTCGTCACGTCGCGCAGCATCTTCACCGCGAACTCCGGCGTGAAGACCTTCTGCGGGAACCGCACGGCCTCGTTGAGTGTCTGCTGGACGTGCGCGGTGAACGGCACGGCGGTGCTCTCACCCGACGCCACCTCCACCCGCCAGACCTTCCCCTGCCCCCAGATGACCACGCTGCGACTGTCGGGCAGCCACGCATATTGCGGATAGAGCCCGTGGATCGCCCACGCCTCCTGGAGGTCCTTGTCGAGCCGATCGAAGAGCGATCGATCCTGGCCGGTCGCGAGATCGCGAATGAACAGCTGACTGCCGAGCCGCACGCGGCGCACGTAGGCGAGCCACTTGCCGTCCGGCGAGGGCCGCGGCGCCACCGAGCCACCCTGCACGCTGACGAACGGCCGCTCGCGGCCCGTGTTCAGATCGCGGCGGATGATCGCGTAGATGGTGCCGTTCGGATCCTTGTTGTATTCGAACGTCTGCCCGGGCGTGACGTCCTTGCTGTAATACAAGTAGCGCCCGTCGGGAGAAATGGCGGGTTCGCCGGCGTCCTTCTGGAAGCCGTTCTTCTCCGTCACCTGCAGGCCTTCCGATCCGCTCGCGTGGAACATCCAGATCTCGCCCGCGCCCAGCGACCGCTGCGCGACGAAGTGACGGCGCGCGAAAATGTAGGCGCCGTCCGGCGACCACGTCGGACTGTTCACGAACCAGCGCTTCTCTTTCGAGACCTGCTTCGCGTCCTTGCCATCGATCGCCATCGCCCAGATGTTCCAGAGGCCGTCGCGATCGCTGGTGAACGCGATCCGCTTGCCGTCGGGACTGAAGCGCGGCTGCATGTCGAATGCGGCGCCGCTCGTGATTCGCGTCGCCTGCGCGTTGCCGCTGCCCGCCACCGGCATCGTGTAGATGTCGCCGAGCAGATCGAACACGAGGTGCCGGCCGTCGGGGCTGACGTCCACATTCATCCACGTGCCTTCGGACGTGTCGAACACGAGCGTCTCGGCAGGGCCGAGAGGCGCGGTGACGTCCCACTTCTTGTCGTCTTTCTGCTGCGCGTCGAGCGTGGCCAATCCAGCGCCGAGGAGCACGGCGAGAGAAACGCGCAGGGCTCGTTGCCGGCGGATCCCTGTCCATCCGTGTCCATCCGGCGTCCGTGTGCATCCGTGCCTGTCCGTGGTGATCATTGCGGCGTGTTCTCCAGGCTTCTCCACAGGTAGTAACAGGCGACCGTTCGATACGGGCGCCACGCCTCGCCAATCTTCCTGATGCGATCGGGCGTGGGCCGCTTGCGCAGCTTGTACAGACGATGAATGGCGTTGACGATGCCGAGGTCGTCGACGGGAAGGACGTCGGGACGCCGCAGGCGGAACATGAGGAACATTTCCGCCGACCAGCGCCCGAGCCCCTTGACCCTGGTGATCGCGTCAATCACCTGTTCGTCCGGCATGTCGGCGAGCGCGTCGAGCGGGAGCTCGCCGCTCGCGGCCTTCGCTGCGAGATCGCGCAGGTACGCGCTCTTCTGACGGCTCATGCCCACCTGCCGCAACTGGTCGTCGGCGAGCGCCGCGACCGCTTCCGGAGTGGCGGCGCCGCCCGGCATCAGGGCAACGAGGCGTCCGTGAATGGTGGACGCCGCCTTCACCGACAGCTGCTGTCCGACAATCGTGCGCACGAGCGCCGGGAACGGATCGGCGGGCGGCCCTTCCAGCAGGGATCGCTCTCGATGCTTCCTGATGACGGGCGCGAGCACCGGGTCGCGGCGCATCAGCACGCGTCGCGCGCGGGCGTACTCTTCAGGGCTCATGTGGCCCTTCAGTCTACGTCACGGCAGAGGCGTACTCGCGGAAGTGAAGGAGGGAAATCGCACACTCGTGCCTGCACCGGCGACGGCGAGTCGTGTGACCAACTGCGAAGGTTCGTGCGACGCCTCGGCGCCGCAGATCAAGAGGAAGGTCGAGGGGCCTCCCTTAGGGACCCCTCGGCAAGCTATTCGTTGTCGCTCGGCATGCCGGATTCGGCAGGAGCGTTCATGCGATCGCCCATCTCCGGGCTGTTCGACGCGGTGTTGCCCAACTGCTCACGGCGGCGGCGGTGGCTCGCGATGCCGCCCTTGCGGCCCGCGTCACGCGCTTCCTCGCTGGTCCACTCGTGTGCGGTCCCCTTCTGGTGCGCGGCCTTGCCGCCCTTGCTCGCGATCTCCCTCTGCTTCGCCCTGTCCATCGATGCGAATCCGCGATCTTCTTTCGCCACTTCTTGTCCTCCTCCCGTGAGGCACGGGTCGAGACCGGCGTTTCAGGCGAGCCCAACCAGTGCAACGGCAGTGCCACAGGAGTGCTCGTATGTGATTGATGGACAGGAACTTACCCAGGGAACACGAGGGGGAAATGAGTGACTTTCATTTCCGTTGTCTGGCTGCGGCCGGGCTGGCGGCACCGCTGGGACCGGCCGGAAGATGAAGTGAATTAGCCGGATTCGGCAATTGATTTCCGTCCGCCGCGCCGGACGTCCCTCGACGACGATGGACGGCGGCCGACGGGCCGTGAAGGCTTATTCCTGCGGTGTGTAATGAGCGGCACGCCGTACGCGCGAAATGACGCGGGGCCTTCCCAACAGCGCGAGCACGTCGAACAACCCCGCACTGACCGCGCGGCCGGTCACGGCGACACGCGTCGCGTGAATGAGCGCGGCCGCCTTCATGCCCAGCTGGTCCGCACACGAGCGAAGTGCTGATTCCGTTGCTGACGGATCGAACGGCTCGACCGTTTCGAAACGATCCGCGAGTCGATCGAGGGCCGCACGCACACCCGGATCGGACAAGTGTTTCCGGGCCGCGGCGGGTTCGAGGTCGGGCGTGTCCACCAGAAATGGCGCGAGCTCATCGACGAGTTGATCGAGCTTCCTGGCACGCGCTTTCAGCAGATCGAGCACCCGCGCGATCCACGGCGCGTCGGCGCCGGCGAGATCGTCGCGCCAGAGGCCGCGGTCGCGAAGGCGGGCGGCGATGCGCTGAAGCAGTTCCGCAGGCGCTATCCGGCCGATGTGCTGCTGATTGAACCAATCCAACTTCTCGGGATTGAAGACCGCGTTGCCGCCGCTGATCCCTTCGAGCGTGAAGCTCGCAATCAGCTCGTCCTTCGTGAAGAGCTCGCGGTCGCCGCCGGGCGACCAGCCAAGCAGCGCCAGGAAATTGACCATCGCTTCCGGCAGATAGCCGAGCCGGTGATATTCCATCACCGACGTGGCGCCGTGGCGTTTGCTCAGGCGCTTCTTGTCGGGGCCGAGGATGAGCGGCACGTGCGCGAACTGCGGCGGAGTACGGCCGAAGGCCTGGTAGAGCAGCACCTGCTTGGGCGTGTTGGAGATGTGGTCGTCGCCACGGACCACATGCGTCATCTCCATGTCGACGTCGTCCACGACCACCGACAGGTGATAGGTCGGCTGCCCGTCGGATCGCAGGATGACGAAATCCTCGATGTTGGCGTTGTCGAACGCAATCGCGCCGTGCACGAGATCATCGAAGCGCGTCTCACCCGCTGGAACGGTGAAGCGGATCGCGCGCGCGGCGCCTTGCGCATCGAGGCGCGCCGCCTCCTCGCGGGTCCGTCTCAGGCACGCGCGATCGTAGGTCCACGCCTCTCCTCGTGACTCCGCGTCCGCACGCTTGCGCTGCAGTTCGTCAGGCGAGCAATAGCAGTAATAGGCGCGCCCCGCGTGCGCGAGCGCATGCGCCTTCTCGCGATAGCGATCGAGCCGCTGCGACTGGAAGTACGGGCCGTGCGGCCCGCCCACGTCAGGTCCTTCGTCCCAATCGAGGCCGAGCCAGCGCAGGCCATCG
>JABFWM010000225.1 GCA_013362195.1 Acidobacteriota bacterium | reverse complement strand
TCCGATCTTTGAACCCGCCGCGGCGGGCGCCGATCATCGCGAGCGCGCTGCCCCAGGCCGCCGTCATCCAGCGTTCCTGGTCGTAAGTATTGATGGTCGAGGACAGGCTCTGGCGATCCCACACGCTGGGCTGGCTGCGCGCAATCGTCAGATTCTTGGAAGTTTCAGGCACAGGAATCCTCCTGCGCGCTGGAGGCTGCACAAGCCATGCCCGGCGGCACGGCGGAGAAGATTGCGACAGGCCCGCAGGATTTGGAACGGAGGTCTCCAGTGATGCCTCAGCCGTTTTCCGCGGCTGTTGCGATTCGCAACGCGAGCGTCGTGGATCACGAGAGAGTGCTGCCGTGACCTCCGCACGCGGGGCGAGCGCTACGCGAACAACCCCGCCGACGCGCCGTACTTCTGCAGGTAGGCGGCGAGTTTCAGCTTCCGTGCCGTATTCGCGGAACTCATGTAGCGGACGGTTCCGAAGATGTCGCGTTCAGGCCAGGGTCGATCGTAGCGGCCGAGGACCCACGCGAACCCCGCCCATGCACTCGCGTCGCGGCCATCCAGCGAATACCGGTTCATCAGGTGTGCCATGGCCTCGAGCGCGTCCTCGGGACGGGCGGACCACTCGAGGATCTTCTTTCCCCACAGCATCCGCATGTAGCCGTGGAACCAGCCGTCGCGCCGCAGCTGCCGCTGTGCGGCGTTCCACACCGGATCGTGCGTGGCGCCGCCATCGAGGTCGGCGAGCGTGTAACGATGCGGACGCGGATCCGGCCGATGCGCGTCGAGCGTGCCGCGCGCCCACGTCGGAAGCGACGCGTACGAGTCGTACCCCGCGACGAACTCGCAGGTGTTGAACGCGAGCTCTCGCCACGTGATCAACTCGTCGAGGAACGCTTCGGCGGATCCCGACATGTTCCACCAGCCCTCGCGCGCGCCGCGCGCGCCCGGAGCGAGCCTGCGCGTGGTCCATCGCTCGTGTCTGGCGACCGCCGCGAACACCTCATGGACCGACACGTGTCCGAAGTGGAGCCAGGGAGACAGACGGCTGGTCGCGTCGCGCGACGGCTCCGAACGATCGCTCGCGTACTGTGGGAGACCGTGCGAGATGAACGCTCCCAGCCGCTCGCGCGCGGCCGCGGCGCCGCCCCGGGTCCTCACCGGCGCGACGGTGTGATCGATGAGGAGCGACGAGAGCGCCGCCCCGGCCAACATCTCCGGAGTGGCACACGGCCAGCGCTGCGGGATCGATGAGGCAAGCGTCGCGGGCGGCGTGCGAGGCAGATCGTCGAGCGGGCGCGCGATCGGAAACTCGCGCGCGTGCTGCCGGAAGGTGTGCTGCAGGTGCGCTCGCATGGCCCGCGCGGTCGTGAACGCCCGCCCGGGCTCCGCGATCGGAACGACGCCATTCGAATCGATGGCCTCGAGGCGAACCGTGACCTGACGGGCGGCCGCGGCGAGCATGCGCGGCAGGAAGAACGCGGGATACCAGTCGGTGATCACGGCCGCGGCGTCCGCGGCAATCGCCGCGAGAAGGCCCTTGCCCGCGCCCGGCTCCGGCTCGACGTACGGCAGATACCGCACCGGCGAACCCGCGAGTGCGTCCGCGTGCCCGGCCATGCCGTCGAGGATGAAGCGATGGAGCCGGTCGCTCGCGAACGGATAGTCGCACCGCACCGCCTCGAGGATCACGAGCGGCCGGCGCAGCTCACGGCAGCAGTCGACGGCGTGCTGGAGGGCGAAGTTGTACTCGAGACGCCGTGCAGACGTCATCCAGTACACGACGAAACGGCCGTCCGCGCGCATCGTCGACCCGTCGTTGAGCCGACGGATGCGCTGCGCGGGGACGGCCACTGACCGCGATTATCCTTCGGTCAGTCCTGACGCGACGGTGACGTTGTCGAAGGTCGCCGTCGCGGTGGCGGCGGTCGTGTGACTCGAGACGCCCAGGCCGACATACACGGTGGCGCCCATCGGGATCGTCTCGGTGCCGACGGCGACCCAGGTGGCGCCGTCGATCGATTGCGACGCGGAGAACACGTCGCCCGCGCGATCGAGGCGCACCCAGTAGGGTGCGGCGGCCAGCGCACCGGCGGTGCTGGTGGTGAGCCCGCCGGTCGCGACGCGGCGCTGGAACGCGAGGCCCTTGCTGAACGACTCGAGCATGAACGCGTGCGCCGAGTTCGCCGTCAGCGTGGCGCGGATCATCACGCCGGCTTTCACCCACGCCGCGTTGTTCGACACGCTCGCCACCCGCGCGATGATCGTGCCGTCGCCCGTGAGCTGCTGGTACGCGAACTGGAACGCGTCGTTCGATCCCCACACGTCCGCGCCGGCGCCCTTGATCGTGAACGTCTGCGTCGCCTGATCGTACTCGGACGTGCCCGCGACGCCGACGCTGCCGATGTCGCCGTTCAGCCACGACGGCGGCAAGGCCGTGGGCGGCGGCGGAGGAGGCGGCGGCGGCGGCGTGGTCGCGGACCCCTGGGTGGCCGGGTAGATCGTGGCGTCGTTCTTCAACGCACCCGGGACCGTCGCCCCCGGCGCGCCCGGCCGGTACAGCGACGGCGACAGCAGGATCTGATCGATCGAGAGTCCGTCCTCGCGCTGCTGGATGCGCAGCGTCTGCGGACTCGAGCTGTCGAAGATGATGTCGGGACCGTTGATGCCGACGCCCCATCCGTTGTCCTGCCAGCCCCAGCCCGCGAGACCGCACCCGCTGCAGTCTTCCAGGTTGTATTCGGCCGCGGACGTGGTGCCGATGCGGTAGATCGGGACACCGCTGCCGTTCACGGCATTCGAGAACTGCACGAACGCCGAGTCGTTGGTGTAGACGTTGTTTTCGCCGCGGCCGCGCATCCACAGGTGATAGGGCTGGCCGGCCTGGGGCGTGAACGTGAACTCGACGTAGTTCGTCGGGTTCGCAGACGCCGTCGTGATCTTCGCGGCGCCCACATTCATGTTCCACAGCCGCTTCGCGCCGGCGGCAGAGGCGTCCGACACAATCGACCAGGTCGTGCCCGTGATCACGCCATCGAGCCCGTACAACAGGATGTCGCCGGCCCCGGTCGTGCCGTTCGCGGGCGGCGGCGGCGCCGTGCCGGCCGTGGTGAAGCTCCAGAGGTCGCCGTTCTTGGACTGATTCGCCATCGTCCGCGACACGACGCGCCAGTAGTAGGTCGTGCCGGGATTCAGGTTGTTGACGGCGAAGGACTGGAAATCGTTCGCCGCTTCGCTCGGCCCGAGCTCCTGATCGATGAGCACGGGCTGCAGGTTGTTGGGATCGGTGCCGATCAGCACGTCGTACTTGTGCGCCCACGGCCCGCCGAACCACTTCAGCAGCACGCTGGTGTTGTTCACGCCGGTCGCCGCGTTGGCCGGCGACTGATACACCGGCTTGTCAGGCGGCAGCGGCACGAAATCGCTCGTTTCGACGACGCCCGTGGTGTTGTTCCACTTGCGCTCGAACATGTCGACGAACCACTGGAACATCGTGGTCGCGCCGGACAGGCCGGTGACCGGACGATCCTTGCAGAAGCAGTTGTGCTCTTCCTGCGTCTGGTCGGACGGGCTCGTCCAGTTCGACGAGCCGAAGATCGACGTACGGGTGTTGTAGAGGAGCACGAGCTTCTGGTGGTTCAACCCCGCATGCGCGCGCATTTTGATCGGGATGCCCGCCATGAACAGGCGATCGACGTTCCAGGCGTCCCACAATCGCGTCTGATCGCGATACTGCTGCGGATCGCTGATCAGCCGCACCGGCAGGCCGCGGCCCTTCGCCGCGATCATCGCGTCGGCGTGCCGGCGATCCGTGATGCGGTACATGATCACGTCGATCTGCTGCGTCTCGGCGTTGTAGGCCTTCAGCGCACGGTTCGCGTACGATTCCAGCGGCGGGAAGTTCAGGTCTGGATCCTTCGTCGTCCAGCCGGCCGGCCCGTACACCCGCGCGAGCGACGTGATGTTCGCGTAGTCCTTGTACGCCGTCGTGTTCGTCCACAGATCGTCGTACTTCATCATGAAGCTGTTGACGATCGACGGGTTGTTGGTGAAGTACGCCGACTCGTCGACGTAGTTGACGTAGGGCTGCGTCCCCGCAAAGACCCACGCGTCGGCGCTGAAGTTCGCGCCGCTGAACTCGACGACGCCCTGGCCCGCGAAGAGCATCATCTTGTAGTGCATGATCCCGCTCGCGGTGCGCGTGCGCATCGGGATGCCGGCCGCTTGCAGTTCGGCGAGGCGGGTAGCGTTGAACTGGTTGGTCGCGTTCGCGCGCGTGTCCATGATCACCCGCACGGGCACGCCGGCCTTGAAACGATCGATGAGGGCGTCGCGCGCCGTGGTGTAGCGCGCGTCTTCCATGAACCAGAACCCGACGTCGATCCCGACTGTCTCGTTCTTGATGTAGGTGAGCAGGATGTCTCGACAGTCCTCGTTCGCTGGGTCGCACAGGCGGTCGAGCGCGTGCGCCGGCGTGGCGCCCGCGAAGATCAGGAGACCGAGAGCAAGCGCCGCCTGGACCGTTCTCCGGACGCTCCGGCGTATATCTAGCGATACGTGCAACATAAGTATGTGTGACGACTCACCCGCGTCGCAGCGCGGATACTCCGGTGTCAACCGA
>JABFWM010000638.1 GCA_013362195.1 Acidobacteriota bacterium | reverse complement strand
GGAACGCCGATGCAGAGGGCCATGTCGGGCTGTGCCGGCTGCTGAACCGGTTCGGCATCAGCGCCCTTCGCCTCAGCCTGCCGTATCACGACCAGCGCATGCCGCCCGAACTCTCGCGCGCCGATTACATCGTCAGCGCGAACGTGGGACGGACGGCGCAGGTCTGCCGCCAGGCGGTGCTCGACGCGCGACGCGCCATCGCCTGGCTGCACGCACAGGGTTACGAATCCATCGGCATTCTCGGCACCAGCCTTGGCTCGTGTCTCGCGATGCTGACCGCCGCGCACGAACCGCTGGTGAAGGCGGCCGCGCTCAATCACATCTCGCCGTACTTCGCCGACGTGGTGTGGCACGGCCTGTCGACGACGCACGTGCGCGAGAGCCTCGATGCGCACGTCACGGTCGAGGAGCTGCGGCGCATGTGGCTGCCAATCAGTCCGCTGCCGTTTCTCGATCGCGTGCGCGGCCGCAGCATCCTGCTCGTCTACGCGCTGTACGATCTGACGTTTCCGGTCGATCTCTCGAAGATGCTGGTACGGGAATTCCGCACGCGCGCGATCGAGCACAAGCTGACGATCCTGCCGTGCGGGCACTACAGCACCGGGGTCACGCCATTCAAATGGATGGACGGGATCGCGCTGTGCCGCTTTCTGAGTCGGAATTTGTGAGGGCAGCCTGATCGCCGGGTCTGAAGACCCGGCCTACGGCAGATCGTCAGGTAGGGCGGGTCCCGCCGGTGAGATTAGAGATATTTGAAGAGGCCCTGCAGCGCGTCGTAGAGGACACCCGCGAGGGCTTTGACGAGCGGCGACACCTCACCTTGCGCGACGGCAGTCGCGACGGTCACGGGCTGCGTCATGATCAGCCAGATCGTCGCGGCCGCCACCGCCGCCGCGAGAACCCCCACGACGCCGGCGAGGCTCAAGCTGAGGCGGGCAAAGCTCATTAGCGACCGAGTGTATACCCGACGCGGCGCGTCTGTCAGTTGGACGCTGGCACACCTGATCCGGTTCCTTTCGCGACTTCCAGCACGATCTTTCCGAACTGGTCCTTGTGTTCGAGGCGGCGCTGGGCCTCGGCCGCCTGATCGAGCGGGAACACCTCGTCGATCGCGGGACGGACGCGGCCGTTGAACAGCAGCTCCGCCGCCGACCGGAGATCCGCGAACGTGCCCATGTACGAACCGAGCAGCGAGAGCTGCCGCGCGAAGAGATGCCGCAGGTCGAGCGCGGCCTGATGGCCGGTGGTCGCTCCGCAGGTGACCAGCCGTCCGCCGCTCGCCAGCGCGCGCACGCTGCGCTCCCAGGTCGCCTCGCCGACGTGCTCAATCACGACATCGGCGCCGTGGCCGTCGGTCGCGCGTTTCAGCTCCCTGGCGTAGTCCGCCGCGTAATGATCGAACACGTCCTCGGCGCCGAGCGCGCGCGTCCGCTCGATCTTCGCGGGCGCCGCGGTCGCGAACACGCGCGCGCAGAAGAACGACGCGATCTGAATCGCGGCCTGCCCGACGCCGCTGCCGCCGGCCAGCACCAGCACGACATCGTCCGAGCGCACGTGCGCGCGATCGACGAGCATGTGCCAGGCGGTGAGAAAGGTGAGCGGAAACGCCGCGGCGGCGACGGCGTCGATCTGGGGCGGAATCGGCACCACGTTGTCGATCGGGACCGACACGAATTCGGCGTAGCCGCCGTCGGACATCAGGCCCAGCACGTCGTAGCGCACGCACTGATTGTCGCGGCCGGCGCGGCACGCCGGACAGGCGCCGCAGCGCAGGCCGGGCTGCAGCATCACGCGGGTGCCCGGCGCGAGCGATCGATCGGCGATGTCGGCGATCTCGCCGGCGACGTCGGCGCCGGACACGTGCGGCAGCGGGATCTTCAGGCGCTCGATGCCGCGGCGCGCCCACAGGTCGAGATGATTCAGCGCACAGGCGTGGACGCGGACGATGGCGCGGCCCGGCGCCGGCTGCGGATCCGGGGCGTCCTCGTAGCGGAGGACGCCGACATCGCCGTGCGTGTGAAAGCGTACGGCCTTCACCGGTCAGCTCACCGCCACTTCCGACGCCTCTCCCAGATCGAGGGCGGCGAGCGGACGCGACAGCCGCTCGCGATCGCCGACGATCACGGTGATGAGGCGCGAGGGATCGATGTGCGCCTCGGCGGCGCGCGTCACGGCGCGCTCGTCGAGCGCCAGCACCCGCGGCACGAACGTGTTGAAGTAGTCGTCCGGCAGTCCGTAGAGCGCGAGCTGCGCGGCCGCACGCGCGATCTGATCGGCGGTCTCGAAGTTGCGCGGGTAGCCGCGCGTCAGCGCGGCGCGCCCGAGCTCCAGTTCTTCACGCGTCACCGGACGATCGGCGCGGATCGCGCGCACTTCGGCGAGCGCCTCGCGCACCGCGTCGGCCGTGACTTCGGACTGCACGCTCGCCTGCAGGACGAACGGACCCGGGGCGCGGCGGAACTCGAACGCGGTGCGCGCACCGTAGGTGTAGCCCTTCTCCTCGCGGAGGTTCATGTTGATGCGGCTGACGAACTGCCCGCCGAGCACCATGTTGAGGACGAGCGCGGCGTGGTAGTCGGGCGTGCGCCGGGCGAGCGCGACGTGGCCGATGCGCAGCTCCGATTGCGCCGCGGCCGGCCGATGGACGAGCGCCAGGCGGTTCGGCGGCGGCACGGGCGGGCCAAACGTCTCCGGATCGGGCGGCGGCTGGCCGTCGGGCGCTGGCTGCCACGGGGCGAACGCCCGCAGCGCCGCCTCGGCGAGCGCCTCGTGCGTCCCGTCACCAACCGCGATCACGGTCGCGCGCGACGGGCCGTAGGCGCGGCGATGGAAGGCCGCGATATCGCGGACCGTAATCGCGCGCAGCGATCCCTCCGAGCCGATCGGCAGGTGACCGTAGGGATGATTGCGATAGAGCAGCTGCGCGAAGACGCGATCGGCCAGCGCCGGCGGCAGGTCACGGAGCTGGAGAAGGCGGTTCAGGCGCAGATCGCGGACGCGATCGAACTCGCGCTGCTCGAAGCGCGGGCGGATGATCATGTCCGCCATCAGCTCGAGTCCCTTGTCGAGAAAGCGCGCCAGCGTGGTGAGGCCGAGGACGGTCGCGTCGTGCCCGACGTCGGTCTCGAGCTGCGCGCCGATGCGCCCGAGCGCTTCGTGCACGTCGAGCGCGGATCGATCGCCGCACCCTTCGTCGAGCATGTCGCCGGTGATGGCGGCCAGCCCCGGGCGATCCGCGGGATCGGCGGCGGCGCCCGCCGGGATGAGCAGCAGCACGCTGACGAGCGGCACCTGCCGGTGCTCGACCGTCCACACGCGCAGCCCGTTCTCGAGCGTGCGGCGGCGGATCTCGGGAAACCGGAACGGCTTGTCCGGACCGCGCGCGGGCAGCCGTGTCCGATCCGCGCGCCTCACGAGACGTTCACCGGCCGCGAGTCCTCGAGCGCCAGCGCGAGGCGTCCGCGCGGGACCACGCTCAGCACGATGCGGCGATCGGGCGCCAGGCCGTCCGCCGCGTGCTGCCGCAGCGCCTCCAGCGACACCCGGCGATACCGCGCCAGATCCCGATCGAAGAACCCGGGATCGTCGAGGAACGTGTTGTAGGCGTTGAGCTGGTCCGACTTGCCGCCAAAGCCGCCGACGGTCTGGAGACGGAAGATGAAATGCGCCTCGGCCTGCGCGAGCACGCGTTCCAGCTCGGACTCCGTCGGCCCCTTCGCGGAGAACGCGGCAATCTCGCGGAGGATCGCACGGTCCACCTCCGCGAGCGTGCGTCCCGGCGCCGCCGTGGCGACGACCTGAAAGAAGCTGCCCAGTTCGCGCGAGTTCTGCGAGGCCGCCACTTCGGTGGCGATCCGCTGCTCGTAGACCAGCGCGCGATACAGCCGCGACGTCTTGCCGCTCGCGAGCAGGTCCGCGAGAAGATCGAACTCGGCGTCTCCCTCCGCGAACAGCGCCGGCGAGTGCCAGGCCATGTAGAGCCGCGGCAGCTCGACGCGGTCCTCGAGCACGAGACGCACGTCGGCGGCGGGCCCGCCCGGCGCGGCGACCTGCACCTTCGCGGGGCGCGGCGCGCCGGCGATTTCGCCGAAATACATCTCGGCGAGCGCGATCGCCTCGCTGGCGTCGATGTCGCCGGCCAGCGCGAGCGACGCGTTGCCCGGATGGTAATAGGTCTGAAAGAAATCGCGCACGTCGTTCAGGTGTGCGGCGCGGAGATCGTCCGCCGCGCCGATGGTGAGCCAGTGGTACGGATGATCGGGCGGATACAGCGCCGACACGATGGCCATCCCGGCCAGTCCGTAGGGCCGATTCTCGTAGTTCTGCCGCCGCTCGTTCAGCACGACGTCGCGTTGATTGTCGAACTTCGCGTCGGTCAGCGCCGGGAGCAGATACCCCATGCGATCCGATTCCATCCACAACGCGAGCTCGAGCGCGTTCGTCGGGACGACCTCCCAGTAGTTGGTGCGATCCGCGTTCGTCGATCCGTTGAGCGATGCGCCCGCTTCCTGCAGCGGATGGAAGTAGCCCTTGTCGTAGTGCTGCGAGCCCTCGAACATCAGGTGCTCGAAGAGGTGCGCAAAGCCGGTCCGGCCCGGCACCTCGTTCTTGGATCCGACGTGATACCAGACGTTGACGGCGACGATGGGCACGCCGTGATCTTCGTGGACCACCACGTCGAGCCCGTTTGCCAGCGTGTGTTTCGTGTAAGGAATGTTCACCAGGCCACCAGAGCGCGCTCGCGCCTGAGATCCGCGCCGCCGCGCAGCCGCCCCGTCGCGGGGTCGACGCCCGCGGCGACCACGCCGGTCGAGATGCCGTTCGCCGGACGGATCTGCAGCACGTGCCCGCGCGCGGTCAACTCGTCGAGCACCGCCGGTCCGAGCGTCGCCTCCGCTTCGAGAACGCCGGGCTGCGCGCGGTGATCCTCGAAGGAGCTGGCGGGATGCAGCGAGTTCACGCGCGGCGCCTCGATGGCCGCCTGCACGTCCATGCCGAAATCGAGGATGTTGAGCAGCACCAGCAGGATCTGCTGGTCCTGGCTGTCGCCTCCCGGCGTGCCGATCGCGAGAAACGGACGGCCGTCCTTCAGCACGATCGTCGGCGTCAGCGTCGTCCGCGGGCGTTTGCCGCCGGCGAGCACGTTCGGGCTGTCGGGATCGAGCGTGAAGGCCTGCATGCGGTTGCTCATCGGGACGCCGGTCGGTCCGGCCACGAACGCGCCGCCAAGCAGCCATCCGGAACTGGGCGTCGCGGAAAACAGGTTCCCGTCGGCGTCTGCGACCTGCACCGACGTGGTGTCACCGACCTCCGTCGGCGGAGTTCGCGCGCGCCGCACGACCGCGACGTCAGGCGTTGGGGTGCGGAGGAGCGCCGTACCGCGACGCGGATCGCCGGGGCGCTGTTCGAGGCTCGCGCGTTTCGGATCGATCAGCGCGCGCCGCAGCTTCGCATACGGCGCCGACAGCAGCATCGGGCCCGGCACCGGAGAAAAATCCGGATCGCCGTAATACTTGTCGCGGTCCGCATACGCGAGCTTGATGGCTTCGACGATCGTGTGCACCGCGTCGGCGGATCCCTGGCGCATCCCGCGCAGGTCGAAGCCTTCGAGCAGCCGCAGCGTCTGCAGCAACGCCGGCCCCTGATTCCAGAAGCCGGCTTTGTAGACGGTGTAGCCGCGATACGGCACCGACGCCGGCGCCTCGATGCGGCCGTGATACGAGGCGAGGTCGTCCTCCGACATGACGCCGCCGGCGTCGCGCACCGCGGCTGTCATTTCGTGCGCGATCGGTCCTTTGTAGAAGACGTCACGTCCCGCGGCGATCGCCTGCTCGCGCGTCGCGCCGCGCGCCAGCGCGTCCTTCTCTCCCGCAGCGATCGCGCGCAGCGTGGCGGCGAGGTTCGGCTGCCGGAACATCTCGCCCGTCGGGGTGATCGTCCCGTTCGGATAGTAGGTGCGCTTCGACCATTCGTAGGCTTCCGTGGCCGCGCGTTCGCTCTCGAGATAATGATGCAGGAACTCGTACATCGGGAAGCCGTCGGCCAGTTCGATCGCGGGGGCGAGCACGTCGGACAACGCCTTCGTTCCGTACCGCGCGAGCGCCAGCGACGCCGCGTCGACCGCGGCCGGGACCGTCGCGCCAAGCGGCCCGTTCCCGGGAATCGACGGTTTGCCGGCAAACAGCGCGGGTGTCGCGGCACGAGGCGCCGGCCCCTGGCCGTTGATCACGATCACCGTTCGATCGCGCGCGGAGTAGATGAGGATGGGCGCTTCCCCGCCGAGACCGAAGTGCGAGATCTCGACGACGGCAGCGGCGAAGATGGAGGCGACGCCGGCGTCCACCGCGTTGCCGCCCGCGGCCAGCAGCCGCGCTCCCGCGTCGACGGTGAACGTACGTCCGGCGGCGACGATCCCGTGCGTCGCCCGGATCTCATTGCGGACCGTACGCGGAGGCGGCGCCTGGGCAGAGAGCACAGCCCCCACGAGCATCGATGCCGCACTTCCGCGGAGGAACGATCGACTCACGTTCAACCCCTTAAGCCCGCGACCCTGAGCCGTGAAGCCCTGAGCCCTAAGCCTTGAGCCCTAAGCCTTGAGCCCTGAGCCGTCCATCAGCGTGACGGCATGAGCGGGATGGGCTTCTTCTGCTTGAAGCTCGCGTGCGCGAGCTCGGTCGCCAGTTGCGTCGCGGCCGCGCGGAACGCCTCGGCGGCCGGCGACTTCGGTTCGCCCACGACGATCGGCACGCCGGTGTCGCCGCCAATGCGGATCGGCTCGTACAGTGGAATACGGCCGAGAAACCGTACGTGCATGTCGCTGGCGAGCGTCTGGCCGCCGCCCTTGCCAAAGATATCGCTTTCCGTGCGGCACGTCGGGCACACGAAGTGGCTCATGTTCTCGATCAAGCCGAGCGGCGGCACGTTCAGCTTCTCGTACATCTTGATCGCGCGCCGCGTATCCGCGAGCGATACGGTTTGCGGCGTGGTGACGACGACCGCGCCCGCGACCGGTACGCTCTGGCTGAGACTGAGCGCGATGTCGCCGGTGCCCGGCGGCATGTCGACGATCAGGTAATCGATGTCCTTCCACGCGACCTCGCGGAAGAACTGCTGGATGACGCCGTGCAACATCGGGCCGCGCCAGATGACGGGCGAGTCGTCCTGCGTCAGGAACGCCATCGAAACGAGCTGGATCCCGTACTGCTCGGCGGGAACGATCTTCTGCCCGTCGGTGGTCAGCTGCGTCCTGATGCCGAGCATGATCGGCACGTTCGGACCGTAGACGTCGCCGTCGATCATCGCCACCCGCGCGCCCGACTGGCTCAACGCGATCGCGAGGTTCACCGACACCGTCGTCTTGCCGACGCCGCCCTTGCCGGCGCCCACCGCGATGATGTTGCGGATGCCGGGAACGGCCGGCTTGTTCCAGTCGGGCCCGAGGTTCTGCCGCACCTGCGCCGACATGGTGACCTCGACCGACGTCACGCCAGGCACCCGGGCCACCGCGTCGCGCGCCTGATCCCGGAGTCGATCCTTCACGGGCGACCCGTGGGTCGGCAGCTCGATCGTGAATCCGACCGCGCCGCCGTTGATGCGGAGATCCTTGACGAGTTTCAGCGAGACGATGTCGCGGTCGAGGTCCGGCTCCTTCACGCCGCGTAAGACGTCGAGCACAGCGTTGTCAGTGATCACGTTTCACCAGTTTCTCGAGGCGCGCGGCCGGCCGGCCGACTACACGCGCTCGGCGGCAAGGGCGCCGACGATCGGCAGCCTGAACTCTTCGCCCTGATACGCCTTGTACATCAGCACCAGCCAGAGAATCGCCGACACCGGAATCACGACGGCGATGACGACCAGCGCGCCGAGCAGCGGCACCAGCTGCAGCAGGATGTCGATCGCGACGATGCCGGCGAAGAGCAGCGTCGATTGCATCGCGTGGAACCGCACGAACCGGTTCTCCTTCTCGACCAGGAGAAAGATGATGCCGGTGACGAACCCGACGAGGTAGCTGAGCGCCGCCGCCAGATTGGCGTCGAGCCCCGTCGACGTCTTCTCGGTGTGCGGCCGGGCCATGCGATCAGACGGCCACCTGCGGTTCGAACAGCGCGCGCGCGTCGTTGTGCAGCAGCACCCAGAACGCATAGATGGCGAGCGCGGTGCCGAACGGCAGCACGAAGAGGTTCACGACCGCCAGCGCCAGCACGAAACTGCGCGCCCAGGCGCGATGCTGCCGCAGGGCGCGGCCCGCCCAGACGTTCGCGCACCCGGCCGCGACGAGCGCCGCCGCGAACACGAGGAACGTGCCCGCCGTGAGCACCGCCCCCCACGGATCGTCCGCGGCGGTCCGGGCAATCGCCGCCGCGCCCGCCGCCAGGAGCAGCAGCGATGCGCCAAGCAGCAATCCCATGGCGCCCCAGGCGAGTTGAAGGATCGCGAGCAGCGTGACGTGAGATCGCATGGAACAGTCAGCACGCGCCTCGCGCGCATGCGGCATCCTGACAGTGTATAGCGGATTATCGAATGACGATGCGGGCGTCGACGACCGTCTCGGGCACGCCGGGCGCGCTCACGCGGAAGCGCACGCGCGTGCCGTCGAGCACGCCGGGAGGAATGCGGAGATGCACGGCATGCCGCGCGGGTACGTCGCCGCCGCCGTCGCACGCGTCGCACCAGTCGTTCCAGACTTCGCCGCGCCCGCCGCAGTGCGGGCACATCCGGCGAATCGGCAGCGAGAGCAGCACGACCGCGCCCCAGAACGCCTCCTGCGGCGTGACCAGGACGTCGGGCACGGGCCGCGCCGACGGCCCGCCGCCGAAGAACGCGTGGCGCATCCGGTCGAGGACGGTACTGACGGACGGAAAATCGATCGCCACTTCGTCCGCGAGGCAGTCCACGACCGAGACGCCCGCCTCGTCACCCGAGATATCCGGGTGGTAGCGGCGCGTCAATTGCCGGTGGGCGCGCTTGATTTCGTCAGCGCCGGCATCGGGCGAGACGCCGAGAACGTCGTAGTAATCGCGCATGGCGCCAGGGTCCGTCGAGATCCTCTGCAGCAACGATGCCGCAGCGATCCGGGCAAGTCAATGGTAGTTTGTCTGGTATGAAAGAATGTCCGATGTGCGGCGAAACCCTGCGCCTCGTCACCCGCGATCGTCAGGATCGCGTGCCAGGATCAGGGCAGATCGCGACGCGACAGGTTCGCGAATGGATCTGCCCCGAATGCGACTACTGGGAAGAAGCCGAGAACGACGCCGAGGAATAACGCAGATGAACAGCTGAGGACGTTTGGGACGGAGACGAACCCGCGGGGTCAGCGCGCGCCGAGCGTCAGCAGCATCTCCTTGCGCAGCGCCGCATCGAATTCTTCGAAATTCAGCGCGGTCTCACACTCGTCGCAGAGCACCTCAATGACCGCCGGGCGGCCCTCCTCATTCACTTCCACGCGCGCGTCGTCCAGGCGGACAACGTGCATCTGCAGGGTCTTGACCAGAAAGTTCCGGTCATTCCCGCAGTTCGGACAGGTCAACGCCATCGAAACGTACTCCTCACGGCCCGGCTGGGCCATTCAAACCTTCGAATTGTACGGAATGGGTCAGGCAATACGCAATCAAATCTTGGGACGATCCCGCGCGCCCGCCCGGCGGACCAGGCCGCGCCAAGACGGACACGACACCGCGGCGCCGTGCCGACACGCCTGGCGCCGCAAACCTGAATCCTTCAGCTGTACTGAGAGCCCGGCGCGAGAAATCGCAGAAGCGCGAGGTGAACGGTGGGCGGCGCGAGCCGCCGCGGCATGGCGCGGCGACTATTCGTCGGTGTCCTCGTCCTCGAATTCCGAGGGATCGCCCAGGCGCAGAATCTGGCCGGACGCGTGCCCGGCGAGGATGCAATGCGGACCCTTGGCTTCGAGCGATACCACAGCGACATCCCAGGGGCGGGCGCGGTAGGCCGCCGCCACGCAGCCGCACGGCAGCCCTTCGAGCGCTTCGAGCTCGAAAATGGTGCCTGTCGGCCGGCCGGAGCTGAGCGATGCCGCTGGGACTGCCATACCGTTAACCTCCCACTCGCCTGCCGCTCGTGCGGTGGGCGCCGATGACCTCTCCTGCAATCCTGACGCCACTTACTTCGTTAGACAGGCCTGCGGACGCGTTGGTTCCCACCCGCAGGGAAATCCTCGGAAAACCAACATTCCGGACAAATGCTGCTGACGGACGAACTTTTGTCAGTGATGCCTCCTCCAGGCTACAGCAGTCCCGGATAGGTGATGCGGCCCTCGTGAACGCTCGCGAATTCACTGAGGCGGTGCGGCTTAGCGTCCGCCGTGCCGAGGATGTGACGGACCGGCACACGCCGCGCCAGCAACGCGTCCGCGAGCAACTGACGGTGACACTGCCACCATACCGCCTCGGCGCACATTACCGCCGTGCGCCCGCCGCACGAGAAGTCGAGCAGCGCGTCGACGCCCGCGGCAAACTCGGAAGTCCCCATGTGATCGGCATATCCACGGAAGCCCGAATGCCGCCATCCGGAGTTGACCGAATCGGCGCGCGGTTTTCGCAATCCACCGAGTGACGGAAAGTGGCGATAGGCGATGCCCTGAGCGCCAAGAAATGTCCGGAGCGCGTCGGCATGGAAGTGCGGGTGCCGGCGCGACCGGGGCACGGTGCGAATATCCGCGACCTGGCGGACTTCATGCGCCCGCAGCAGCGCGAGGAACTGCTCGGCCGAATGGGTCGAGTGACCGATCGTGTAAATCGCGGGCGCCTCGTCGCGGCTCACCGGGCGTCGAACTGCGGATACACGAGGCGGCCGGAAACCGCCACGCCGGGGAAACGTGCGCGCAGGGCCTCGACGTAGACGTCGAGCTGCCGCTGATGACCCGGACGCGGACGGCCGGTCTTGAACTCCACGACCGTGAGGCTGCCGTCGTCGGCGCGGACGAGACAATCCACCGTCCCGCGCAGCACGCGGCGCGGATCGCGGGCGGCGCGCAACGAAAATGGCACCTCGTGCAACCGTACGCCCGAGGCGAGCAGCCGCGCCACCTCCGGCTGTGCCTTCATCGACGTCCACGCCGCATGCGCCCGATCGACGACCGCATCCGCATCGCCCAGGGTCGCGCGCTCTTCCGGTCGCACGAGCGATGCGGCAAACGCGCGCTGCTCGTCGACCGAGGCGGACGAGGGCAACGCGTCGGCGAACTGGAACAGCCGGTGGACCAGCGTGCCGGCGAGCGCTTCCTCGGGATCGGCCGCGCGCGCCTGCGAGAGGATCGCCGGATCCTCCTCGTCGAATGCCGACGTGACGCTGACGCGTGCGAGCGCGTCAGCGTCGTCAACGGCGGCGAAGTTGTCACCGGCGCCGGCGGCTGGTTCGACGTGGACCAACCCGCGGTGGTTTGTCTCGGCGGTCGCCGGGCACAGTCGGAAACGGAACGAACGGCCCGAGGCCGCGGTCCACGTCAGCGGTTCGCGCGGATCGAGCGGCAGCGCGGCGCGCGCGAAGAACGCTTTCATGCTGTCGGGCAGCACGTCCGCAAGACTGCCGCGTCCCGGCGCCAGCCGTCCGTCCTTCAGGACCGACGCGAGATACAGCCGGTCGCGTGCGCGCGTGAGCGCGACGTAGAGCAATCGCTTGGTTTCCTCGCGTTCGCGCCCCTTCTCCTCCTCGTCGGTATCGGACACGAAGGGGCCCACCGACACATCGTCACCGCCGACGCGCACCGGCCTGGGCGGACCGCTCGCGCCTTTCGCGAGGTTGACGGCGAACACCACCGGAAATTCCAGGCCCTTCGACGCGTGCACCGTCATCAGATTGACCGCATCGAGCGCTTCGAGCACCGCGTTCGACTCGTCGCCGGGCGTGAGCGCGTCGAGATGATCCGCGATCCGCGCCAGCGTGGCATAGCCCCGGTTCTGAATGCGGCGGACGAGCGCGCGCATCTTCTTCAGGTTCTCCCACGCCTGGTGGCGGCGGGCGCCGCGCAACTCGTAGGCGTACGCCGCGTCAGGGAGGATCGACTCGATCAGGTCCGCGGGTGGAACGCGATCGACCTGCTCGAGCCAGCGCGGCACCGACATGCGTGCGCGCAGGAGCGCCTGCCGATCGTCGTCGGGTAGCGTCGCCAGCGATGCCGGTTCCGCATCGAGCAGCGCGGAGGCCAGCCGCGGCGCGAGCGCGCTCAACGCCGTGTCGGAGAGTCGCACGAAGCGGGACCGCAGGAAGGCCGCCGCGCGAAGCTCCGACTCGGGATTCGCGAGGTAGCGGATCAGTGCGGCAAGATCCTTGATCTCGTCGGCGTCGAAGAATCCCAGCCCCTTGTAGACGTAGGTGGCAACGCCGCGCGTTTCGAGCGCAGCCTCGAAGTCGCGGTGGCTCGCGCGCGAACGGAACAGGATCGCGATGTCGCCCGGGCGCACCTCGCGGGCCACGCCCGTCTGCTTGTCGCGAACGGTCTCCTCGCGCAGCACGCGCACGATTTCGTCGGCGACGGCCGCGGCGCAGGCCGCCGGGTCGCCGGCGACGGCGATGCCGAGCGCGAGTCCGCGCGGGTCGTGGCCGTTCGCGTCGACGGGAAATCGATCCGCGTCGTCGTACTTGAAGTCGTCGTCGCGCCGCGCGTCGCGGCCGAGGTCCGCGAACACCTCGTTCACGAACGCCAGCAGCTCCGGCAACGCGCGGAAGCTGCGCGTAATCGATCGCCGCCCGCTCGAGTGCGGACGCAGTCCTTCGATGAAGCGGCCGGCCTCCTGCAGTACCGCGACTTCCGCGTCGCGAAAGCGATAGATGGACTGCTTGCGATCGCCGACGATGAAGATGGAGGGATTCGAGGCAAGCCCCAGCCCTTCGCCCCATGCCTTCACGAGCAGCGAGACGAGCTCCCATTGCTTGCGGCTCGTGTCCTGGAACTCGTCGACGAGCACGTGGTGGTAGCGTCCTTCGAGGCGGTAGCGGCTCTGCGAGAACTCGTCCATCCGCCCGAGCAAATCGACCGCGCGTTCGAGCACGTCCGAGAAGTCGAGCACCGAACGGTCGTTCAGCGCGCGGCGGTACTCGGCCAGCGCAATCGAAAACATCCGGCGGATCCCGCGGGCCAGCACCGCATTCAGATCGCGGCTGAACCTCCGCGCGATGCCCTCGACCGCTTCGCTCAGGTTCAGGGCGGCCGCACGGTGGCGCTTGCCCGCGTCGAGGGACGGGTACACTTCGGCCGTGTACGGATGAATGCGTTCGCTGTTGCGACGCCGTCCGTCCGTTTTCAGAAAGTGCGCGGACACGCGGTCGATGAGCCCGCGCACCGCCGCGTTGCCGGCGCCGCGGAACGAGGCGAGCCGCCGCAGATCGCGCGAGAGGATCTGATACCGCGGGTGCTCGACGGGGCCCTCGTCGATGAACCGATCGAACCCGCCCGGCAGGCCGCCGAACAGATCGAGGAGCGCGTCCACCGCACGCCGGCAGACCTCGTCGGCCGTCAGATCGGCAGGGCCGCGCGCCAGGAAGCGATCCAGCACATCCCACGCGACCAGGCGTCGATCGAGGAGCGAGGCCAGTCCTTCGCGCGTCCGGTTCAAACCGAGCTGCGCGAGCACCAGCGCGAGATCCGGCTCGCGCTTCGCGAGCGCCACGAAGATCGCGAGCGATTTGTCGAGGGCCTGCTCCACCAGACGCGGCACTTCCGTCTCGTCGGCCATCGTGAAGCCGGGATCGAGGTCGGCTTCCAGCGGGAACTCGCGCAGCAGTGACAGACAGAACGCGTCGATGGTGCTGATTTGAATGTCGGCGAGGCGATCCCTCAGCGCGAGCCAGCGGCCGCGATCGAACGTATTCTGCTCGGCGGCGCGGCGCAGATCGCGCAGGATCCGTTCGCGCATCTCGGCGGCCGCTTTGCGCGTGAACGTGATCGCGAGGATATTCGCCGGATCGACGCCGCGCATCAGCAGGTTGACGTAGCGGGTGACGAGCACCGTCGTTTTGCCGGTCCCCGCAGAGGCCTCGAGCACGACGTTGTGCTCGGGGTTCTGGGCGTAGGCGCGCGCGTCCGCGTCGGCATCGCCGGAGGCGGCGGCGACGGCGTCGAACAGCGACAGCTGATCACTCATCGCCGACGTAATCCTTCCGGCACACCGTCGGATACGGGCACCACGTGCAGAGGAACGGTTCGTCCGGCCGCACCGGGAACTCTCCCCGCTCGATCGCGTCGACGGCGGTGACGAGGCGGGCCTCGCCTTCGGCCAGCGCGGCGGCGATGCCCTCGTCGCCTTTGCCGAGCGAGCAGAACGCCTGCTTTTCGCGGAAGGCGACGTAGCCGGCCCGCGACACGGTCCATGCCCGCCCGTGGCGGCCGTGCAGCGCCTGCTGCGCGCACGCCCCGTAGACCGGGAGCTGCAACGATCGATCGCTCTTCGGCGCGCGTCCGAGCTTGTAATCGATGATCCGCAGCGTGCCGTCGTCGAGCAGGTCGATTCGGTCGGATTTCGATCGCAGCTGAATCGAGCGCGGGCCGTCGGGACCGGTGAAGGTGAAGGCGCCTTCCAGTTCGTGCTCGAGCAGCCGCTCGATGACCGCAGCGCCCTGCTCGATCTCGAACGCGAACGCCCGCTCCGCGAGGCCCGCCGCGGCTGCCGAGCCGAGGAGCAGCGTGCGCTCGAGCGCGCGATCGCCCTCGGGCAGTCGCGCGATCCGCTCTTCGGCGACGCGGCCGAACAGGTCCATCGCGTCTGCCAGGTTCCCGGTCGTGATCGCCCCGCCACCGCGCATCTGCCACTGCGTGAAGAACTCGCAGAACACGTCGTGGACGAACTGGCCGCGTTCCTGCGGCGTCATCCACGACTCCTCGTCGCGCTCTTCCGGCAGGCGCAGCACATCGGCCGCGAAATAGCGGAACGGACACGCGAGGTAGCGCTCGACGTGGCTGACCGCGTAGGCCACCGGCGCGCGTGGACCTGCCGCACCGCGGAAGCGCTCGTCGTCAAAGGTCCGCCGCTGGCGCAGCGACAACCATTCGGCCGCCGCCCCCTCGACGCCGGTTGCCGCGACCGGCTCCATTGCGAGCGCTTCATGGGCGAAGACGCGCACGGCCGTCGGTTCCGGCGCGTGCTCGATCGGCAGACCCACGGCATCGATATCGTCGAGCAGCGGCGAGGCGGTGACGAGCGCGTCGTCCTCGAGCGTGAACGTCGAGAGCGAGACGCGCCGCCGGGGCAGCCGCAACAGATCCTGAAACCGCGCGCGCGCCGCCGCGATCCGCTCCTGGTCAGGCGACCACCCGAGCTGTGCGAGCAGCGACTGCGGATAGAAGATGCTGCGCTCGGCGCGCTCGGGCCAGTCCGCCTCGCTCAGGCCGACGATGCGAATCTCGTCGAGGTCGGCGTACGCGGCCGCGCGTGCGTCGAGGAGCGCGAGGCCGGCGTCGCCGGTACGCGGCGCGAACGTCTGCCCTTCGATCCAGCGGCGCACCGCGCCGGCGAGTTCGGCAATCGAGAGCGGCTCGGGATCGTGCGCCGCGTGCGCGTCGCGGAGGAGGTCGAGCGCGCCGAGCACCGCGCCGCGCGCCCGCATGTGCCGCGCATACCACGCGTCGGCGGCGGCGGGCAGCCGTTCGTGCGACGCGATGAATTCGCGCACGCCCGCGATCTGTTCCGGCGCGCTCGCTGCCTGTGATACGGAAGACAGCTCGTCAGCGATCGCCGAGGCGGCAGCGAGCACGGTCGCGAGCCGCGACCGCGAGCTCGCGGCGTCCGCGGCAAGTTCGGCCAGGCGCGGCGCCGAGCCGAGATACTTCCGCTCGACGAGAAAACGGTCGAGGGCCTCGACGTCGCGGGCGGCGATCGCCCGGCCGTCGTGGCTGAAGCGGAAATGCGGCGATCGCAGCAGCTCGATCAGCGAACCGCGGGTGAAATTCGCGGCGATGGCCGTGAAGATCAGGTCGACGGCGGCGGCGAAGGGCTCGGCAGCGAGCGGCAAGGCGTCCAGTGCCTGATAGGGAATGCGCGCGTCGGCAAACACCTGCCGCGCGAGATACAGATACGGCAGCGGACGCTGAAAGACGATCCCGGTGCGGCCGAGCGCGGTGACGCGCCGCGGATCCCGCTTGATCGTGCGCGCGACCTCCGCCAGCTCCTCCTCGCGATCGCGGCACACGAACGCACGCGCGCCGCGTCCGGCGTCCGCTGCGCCGGCCGGC
>JABFWM010000477.1 GCA_013362195.1 Acidobacteriota bacterium | reverse complement strand
CTGCGCCTTCAGGCCGAAGTCACTGCGCGCAAACACTCGAGCGGATCGACCGTCCTCGCGCGCCCTCGGAGCGAACCCGGGCCGCGAGGCGCCCGGTGCGATACGATGCGCACAGTAACGCGCGATTGTTGACCCCGCGCAGGAGGTGGAAATGACCGTCACTCAGGCCCCAAACGCCGAGCTCTTCTTCGATGCGCTCACGTCGTACCAGAAAACCGCCGCGATCGACGCGGCGCTGGAGCTTGATCTATTCACGGCAATCGACGAAGACGCCCGCACGGCCGAACAGATTGCGGCCCGCTGCAAGGCATCGCCGCGGGGCGTCCGCATTCTGAGCGATTACCTGACAGTGAACGGCTTTTTGACCAAACGCGGCAATGCCTACGGTCTCACTCCGGATTCTTCATTCTTTCTATCGAAGAACTCACCGGCGTACATGGGCAGCCTTCGGCATTTCCTGCTGTCTCAGGCGATCAGGGGCAACTTCGACAAGCTCCCGGACACGGTCCGTCGCGGCTACGTCGACGCGGAAGCGAACACCGTCGCAGATGAAAATCCCGTCTGGGTGGAATTCGCCCGAGCAATGGTGCCGCTGATGATGCCGGCCGCGCAGGCCATCGCGGGCCTGCTGGCCGTGCCGGATGATCGGCCCACCAAGATCCTCGACATCGCGGCCGGCCACGGGATGTTCGGCATCACGCTTGCGCAGCGGCATCCGCGCGCCACCGTGGTGGCCGTGGACTGGCAACCGGTGCTGGCGGTCGCAGAGGAAAACGCAGCTCGCGCGGGGATTGCCGATCGTTATCAAACCCGTCCCGGCAGTGCGTTCAGCGTCGACTTCGGAAGCGCGTACGATGTCGTGCTGCTCACGAATTTCCTGCACCATTTCGACAGCGACACGTGCACGACGCTGCTCCAGAAGGTCGGCGCGGCGCTGAATTCAGGCGGACAGGTTGCGATCGTCGAGTTCGTGCCGAATCCGGATCGGGTCAGTCCGGCGATCCCGGCGTCGTTTGCGCTGACGATGCTCGCGGGAACGCCGTCGGGGGACGTATACACGTTCGACGATCTCAAGGCGATGCTGGGCAACGCGGGCTTTCATGAGGCGAGCGCTCATAGCCTGCCGACGCCGCAAACACTCGTCGTCGGAAAGACCTAGCGTCAGCGCTCTCGCGGGTCACGACGAGACGGATCGGGGCCCGATCATGGGGCAGCTGAGTGGCACGGGGTGGGCGTCCACAACGAATGGGCACGGTGCGTACGGTGAACGCCTCGAAGGCAGTGCGGGCTTTGCGCGCGATCGCTATGGTCATTTGCGTCGGGGTCCATCGTCAGCGCCCGTGGGCACGACGACTTCGAAGTCGCGGCCTTTGACTCTCGAGAGCGACTCGAGACCTTCGAAGCGGCGATCGGGTGAAATCGACATCAGCCAGTCGCTGCCGTTGTCGGCGACGAACATGCCGTAGTGTTTCAGCCCTTCGAGAATTGCGCGCGCGTGCGGCGGAAACGTGGACGTGTCGAAACCCTTTCGCAATCGAAGCCGCTCGCCCATTCGCGGCAGGTTCGCATCCGTGTGACTGCTCGCGAAGTGGCGGGCCGGGTAGACGTACGCGCGGCGCGTCCGGCGCACGGTCACCCGCATCGCATGCGTGACCGGCCCGCGCGCCACCTCGTCGTAGCGCACGATCGCCGGGAAGATCGGCAGGCCGGCCGCATCGGACGAGGTCCACCGCTCGGGGCGCATCGCATTCGACGTCAGGTCGAACGTCGATGCCTGTGACGCTTCCCAGCCGCTGTCGCTTCGACGCGCCTGCCAGAACTCGTGCAGGCGGCCATTCACCGGATCCACGACGATGAGATGGCGGTCGCCCGTGCCTTGGCGCTGGAACTGGTCGAGCGTCACGCCTGGGTTCGGCAGTGCGGCCCGATCTTCGTTCTGTGAGAGCGGCCAGTTCTCGATCGGCGCGTTCGGCGGGATCGGAAACGGACCCGAATCCGATTCTGCAGGATACATGGTGATCCTCACGGGCACCCGCGGCTGGTCGGGCGGCACGATCACGAAGTTCATGTCCAGGTTGTAGCCGAGCGGCGCTTCGGCGCCAATGCTGCGGATGATGGCCGCGGAATTCGCGGCGACCGGCCGACTGGTGATGTCCTCGTTCCAGGGATTGTCGCGCGGAAAGATCTGCATCGCGCCGAGCACGCGATCCGCGTCAAGCGTGTCGAAGCGGACGGGCGTGGCGACACGGAGTGGTTGGATCTGATGCGCCGCCTCGATCGCGCCCGCCAGCTCGAGACGCGCCGCGTCGTAGGGGTCGCCGGTCTCCGGAAAGCTGACGCGCTCGCCGGCGTCGGAGAACACGCGCGGCACGATCGAGGCGAGCGTCTTGTCGACGAGCGACGTCAGGCCGAGACGGCGGGCGAGCGTCAGGTACTGGTGATCCTGGAGACCACGCCGGAAGTTCGCGAGCTGGATCGTGGCGATCGGTCCGGGGACGCCGCGGTCCTCGTCGGGATGCAGTTTCTCCTCGCCGGGATAGATGAGGACGCCGTCGCCGTGGATGTAGCCCTGATCGTCGATCGATTTGTTCGGCTGCTTCCGGTTGTCGAAGGTGATGCTCTCGGCCCAGACGTTCTGGTTGCGGTCGCCTGCCTTCTGCGAGTTGTGGCGCCAGTGCACCGCGTGCCAGTAGAAGTAGACGCCGACGTCGTGCTTGAACGCCGCCCAGATGGTCGCGCGGGCATCGGTGGCGGGCGCGTCGATGGTGATCGCGCCGCCTTCCGGCCTTCCGCCGTTGTAGAACCAGAACTGACGTCCGCGCTCCCGCTCGCGTGCGACGCGGTCCAATCGGAATCCTTTCGGTCCTGAACACCAGATATCGATCGCGCCGTCGAGCGCCTCGACGTAGCCGCTGGTGACGAAGATCGGCAGCGCGCGGCCGGGACCGGGGTTCGAGTGGATGTTCTCCGCGAGCGTTCTGATGTGCGCGTACTCGGGCGGCCTCGGCTCGTCCGGCATGTAGAGAAAGGTGATGGCGCGCGGCAGCTTCTCGCGCAGGAACGTCATCCACGCGTCGCTCTTCGCCCACGCGCTGGCGCGCTCGTCGAACCCGCGCCCCGGTCCGTAGAACGATCGCGGCGCCAGCACGGTGCCGACGGCTTCACCGGGCCCTTCGTAACCGTGCGTGCGCGTGAAGTCCTCGCCGGAGAACCTGCCCCAGACGAGCGGCAGCGTCGCTTCGTCATAGGCATTCACGAGCTCGACGCGATGCCGATGGGCGAGCCGGTGATAGGCGGCGTCGAGATTGCGGCCGTGATAGAGCTCCGGCTGATCGCTGGTGTAGAAGAGCATGGCGTGCATGCTGTTCTCGTCGGGCAGGGTGAAGTCGAAGACGCGCAGCTCGATCGGCAACGTCCGCCGCACCTCGTCGGCGGCGATCTCGATCGATCCGCGATAGCGCCCGGCATGGCGCCGGCGATCGATGGCGATCTCGATCCAGATCGCCTGGTTCTCGTCCGGCGCCACCTGGATCGGCAGGCCGCCGCGATCGGCGCGGGCGTTTTCCGGCACGAGCTGCACGGGCTTCCATCCGGTGGGATCGGGAGGCGCGGCCGGCGACCGGCGGTCGTACACCCACGACGCGTTCGACGGCATCTCGACGTGCATGTAGTGAACCGGAAAGATCTGGATCGGGCGATCGACGTAGTCGGTTGGATCGGCCGCCGGCGCGCGATAGGTGATGCGATCGTCAGCGGACGCCAGCGCCGGCAGGCGAAGCGACAAGGCGCGGACGCCGCGCGCGTCCGCGTCGACGATCACCTGGAACGCGATGATCTCGTTGCGCGCGCCGAAGACGCGCACGGTGCGGCCGTCCCACACGGAGTTGTGGCCGCTCAGCGGATGATCGCGCGCGTCGCGCTCGATCTTGTCGCCGTCGCCGACGGCCCACACGCGGCGGATGCCGGCGTCGGCCGGCCGCACCGCCGCCGCCAAGAGAGCGGTCGCGAGCAGCGCTCTTCCGGCTGAAGCCGGACAGCACGCGAAAAGGCTGGACACGGCTATCTCCTCCTGTGGCTTCCGCCTTCAGGCGGAGGCTCCATCATCGCCCGCGCGAACGCGTGAGAGAGGTTGCGATCGGGCCAGACGAACACGCGCGCCATCGATCGCTGCGACGCGTCGGTGCGTCCGAGCGCGGCGAGCAGCGACGCGCGGGCCAGCTCGGTCAGTCCCGGGTTGCTGGCGCCGCCGGTGTCGAGCGCGTGCGCCGCCCTTGCCAGCGCGGCCTCGAGTCGCCGTTGCTGATCGGGGGTTCGGCGCAGGCCGAGCCGGGCGCGCGCCTCGTCGGCGATCGCGATCGTCAGCGGCGCGCCCTCGTCCTCGTCGAGCGCGCGTGCCAGTCGCTGCCATCCGGTGCGCGCCGCATCCGTGCGCCCGCACGCCGCGTCAATCGCCGCGATCTGCCGCAGCATTGGCGGCGCCTGCAGCGCGTCGGCGAGCCCGCCGGCGGTAAACGGCAGGTTCGGTTCTTCCCGCGGCAAGGCGTCGAGGATCGCGCCAGCGCTCGCACAGCGTCCGGCGCTGGCGGCGCGACGTGCCGACACGAGACGGACCT
>JABFWM010000356.1 GCA_013362195.1 Acidobacteriota bacterium | reverse complement strand
CGGCCGTCCGGCACGTCGGCCGCCGCCGCCGCCGCGGCGCCGGTGCGCGTCGGCGGGAACATCCGCGCCCCGCGCAAGCTGCACGACGTGCGTCCGGTGTATCCTGCCAGCATGCGCGACGCGGGACGCGAAGGCGTGGTCCCGCTCGAAGCGATCATCGGACGCGACGGGACCGTGACCTCCGTTCGCGTCGTGAGCGCGCAGGTGCACCCCGATTTCGCGGCCGCGGCGATGGACGCCGTACGCGAGTGGCGCTTCGCGCCCACGCTGTTGAATGGTGAACCGGTAGAGGTCGTCATGACCGTGTCGGTGTCGTTCAAGCTCTCGGACTAGACCAGGCGTGACGGCGACGTTGCAGGGGCGCGTGGCGCTCGTCACCGGCGGAGGCCGGGGCATCGGCAAGGGCATCGCGCTCGAACTCGCAAGGGCGGGCGCCCACGTCGCCGTCAACTACGTCGTCGAGCCGGAGCTTGCGGAAGCGACGGCCAGGGAACTCGCCGCGCTCGGCGCCGGTGCGCTGGCGGTGCACGGCGACGTCAGCCTCGCCGCCGATGCGCGCGCGCTGATCGCCGCCGCGGCCGAACGGTTCGGTCGTCTCGACATCCTCGTCAACAATGCCGGGTATCAGACGTGGGGGCCGTTCCTCGACATCACGGAAGCGGACTGGGACCGCGTGATCGCCACGAACCTGAAGGGCACGTTCCTCTGTACGCAGGCGGCGGCGGCGTACATGAAGGACCATGGCGGCGGCGCGGTCGTCAACATCGGATCGGGCTCGAACAAGGAGCCCTTCCCCGGCCTGGCCGCCTACACCGCGAGCAAGGGCGGCATCGAGATGCTGACGCGCGTCACCGCCGTCGAGTTGGGGCCGTTCGGGATTCGCGTCAACTGCGTGGCGCCCGGCGCGATCGACGTCGAGCGCACCAGGCTCGAGGCGGATGACTTCGCCGGCAAGTGGTCGCGCGTCACCCCTCTCGGACGCATCGGCACGCCGCACGACGTCGCACGCGCCGTCGCGTTCCTCGCGAGCGACGACGCGTCGTTCATTACCGGGCAGACGCTGTTCGTGGACGGCGGCCTGTTCACCCAGGCGCGCTGGGCGTACGAAGGCCAGTAGCGCGCGGCGCGTCCCCGCAACGGGTCAGAAGCAGACGAGCCGATCCCGCCGCTCGTCGATTTTGTTGAACGGAACGCCGGGGACCTTTTTGAGATCGTCCAGCGTCTTGCAGGGCGTCTTCGTGCGATAGGCGATCCACGCCGCCGATTCCTTGCGCAGCAGCGCCACGACGCTCTCGAGCTCCACTGAGGTCGCGGTGTTCAGGTTGATCGGCTTGGGCGCCTCGCCCTTGTAGTTCCCGGCGAGGTAGTCGACGACTCTCGCGAACTCCTGATCGGTCATGCGCGCGCCGAGCGTGGCCATCTTGGCGACGACGCCTTCCCACCCTTCGCGCGTGAGACGGAGCGCGGCCACCCGCTGCGGCTCGTGACATTGCGCGCAGACGCGCACCACCAGCTCCCGGTCGGGCCCCTCGGGCATGCCCTGCGACAGCGCCGCCACTTCCGCGGGCGTCAGCGTGCGCAGCGCCGACGCGGGCGTCTGATCGCCCTGCGCCGGCGGTGTCGTCTGCTGCGCAGACGCCAGCATCGCGGTCACGACGACGCATCCTATCGTCAGCTGAAGAGACGTTCGATTCCCCATGACATCCTTGATTCACCACGTCCACTGCCGCACGGCAACGGGCCAGCACCACGCACAAAGATTACCAGGGCCACAAAAGACCACGAAGCAGGACACACCAGGAGTTCTTGTTTTCCTTCGTAATCTTCGTGGCCTTTCTGACCTTGTGATGCTCTGTGTTCTTTCTGTGTTCTTCTGTGTTCTTCTGTGGCCTACATTTCGCCCGTCGCCACCGCGCGATCGGTGCCCAGCTGAATCGCGCGATAGCCGCCGCGCGCCTTGAAGTACGCGTAGAGCCCGCCGAAGATCACGGTGAGGATCACGCACAGGCCGGCAATCATCTGCAGCGCCGCGCCGGGCCCGAACCTGTCGATCCGCGCGCCCATGATCGGCAGCGCCACCGCCACCGACATCATCCCGGCGCCGCCCATCAACGAAATCAGCAGCGCGCCGCCGCGCGGGAACTGCTCCGCCGTCACGCCGATCATGGTCGGCCAGAAGAAGCTCTTGCCGATGCCGAACACGGTCGCCGCCGCGAACGCCACCACGGCGCTGGTGCCGGGCTGGAGGCCGCCGAGCCAGTAGAGGCCGATGCCGGTCAGCACCGAGCACACCAGCAGCGCCAGGATTGGCTGACGATGAGCCATGCCGCTGCCGACGGTGCGCAGCACGAACATGAGGCCGGCGGTGTAGACGAGGAAGAGCACGCCCTGGAGCTGCGGCACGAGCGCGCCCATCACCGACGGGAACCACTGATCCGGCCCGAGCTCCGCGGCGGCGGTCATCCACATGCAGACGAACAGCAGCAGGAACAGCGGACGCGCCGCTTCGCCCCACATCGTCGCGGTGGACACGTTCGACTGCACCCGCTCGGTCGCCGGATACGGCATCGTGGCGGCCATCACCAGATACACGGCGGCGGGCACGAGGATGGTGCCGAGCTTCACCTGCCAGCTCGCCCCGATGCCGGTGAGCAGCACCGCCAGCAGGCCGCCGATCACCATGCCGCCCGGCCACCAGGCATGGAGGCGGTTCAGCCACTTGGTCTTCTCGTCGAAGATCGTGGCGACGAGCGGATTGATGACGCCTTCGACGAGGCCCTGCGAGAGGCCCATCGTCAGGAAGCCGACATACAGCATCGTCGTGCCGCCGTGCGAGAAGATCGAGTGCACGGGCGCGGTGGGATGCGGCGCGAGCAGCACAAGGGAGATGCCCAGGAAGTAGCCGAGCGACGAGAGGATGTGCAGCGCGCGCATGCCCACCATGTCCACGAGCGCGCCGCTGATGAAGATCGCGATCGTGAACGCCCAGAAGGCCGGGCTCCAGATCGTGCCCATCTGCTCCTTCGTGAGCTGGAACGCCGCGCTCATCGCGGGCTCGATGTCGCCGCGGATCGCGAACACCATCGCCGTGGTCACGAGCGACACGCAACTGGCGATGAACAGTCTCTGCTTGTGCATCTGGTCCTCCGGTTACCGGCGGCGGTCAACAGGTGACGACCGGGCGTCAATGACCATCGGGTCGGGCGCCTCCTCAGCGCGACTTGCCGGCCGCCCGCCGTGTGGAGAGACTTTCTATCAGAAACAGACCGCTCTTCCCAGCGCACACGAGGTCCAGGTCGCCGTCGCCGTCGATGTCCACGACGGGGATCTGCATGCCGCCGCCGATCCGCCCGCCATATTCGACCACGTGGCGCACCCATTCGACGCCGCCGCTCCCCGGTCCGCGGCCGCCCGCCGATGGCGGCGCCGGCCGGAACTCGTACCAGTAGACGCCGAGCGGTTCGCGTTCGCCGGGGTCGCCGCCGTTGTGGGCCATGAACCGCTTGCCGGTGACGAGATCCGTCCGTCCATCGCCGTTGAGATCGACCAGCGTCGAGGCGTGCGCCTGCGACCAGGCGTTGTCGATCGTCCGCCGGATCCACGCGCCGCGCTCCGTGTGCTCGAACCAGAAGACGCCGTAATCGTGGCCCGCGCCGGCGACCACGTCGTTGCGGCCGTCGCCGTTCACGTCGGTCACGTGCATGAACCCCAGTGATGTCACCTGCGGCTGTTCGCCGGCCCCGGCCTGGCCGGGCGGCGGGGCGGTGACGTTCGTGGACTCCCAGTCGTTGTGGAACGTCCAGTTGCCGGCCCGCGGGTCGGCTGGGGCTTCGAGCCAGCCGCGCGGGGTCAGAATGTCGGTCCGCCCATCCTTATTAATATCCCCGGCGCCGATCCCGTGCCCGTAGCTGCGGTCGCTGACCTGGTGCGCGACGAACGCGCCGTTTTTCGCCTCGTACCACGCTTGAGGCGTCCCGTTCTCCTGCGCGACGAGCTCGTTCGCTTTCCCGTCGTTGTCCATGTCGGCCAGGATCGCGAACTCGATGTTGAACCCGGTGTGGATGTCGGCGTCCTTCCAGGCGCCCGACGCACCCGCGCGCCCGGGATTGCGCCACCACGCCGCGCGCTTTGCGAACCACGACACCGAGACGATGTCGGGATAGCCGTCGCCGTCCACGTCGACGGGCAGATCGCTGAAGTCGTCGATGTACTGCTGCGTGAAGTTCAGATCGCGGAAGCGATGCTTCGTCCACGCCGGCGCCTCGTACCAGTACTCGCCGGAGACGATGTCGAGGCGGCCGTCGCGATTGATGTCGGCGACCGCGGCGGTCTCGCTCGCGCCGGGATCGATCATGTGCGACTGGAACGGAATGTCCGGCGGACGCGGGTTCACCTGCGCCGTGAGCGACACGCCAGCCAGGACCAGAACGACGATCGACAAACGCTGGTGCATGGTGCGGGAATGTGAGAGCGGCGGGTCTAAAGCCCCGCCCTACGTAACGCCGGGGGCGCCTCTGGCGAGGCGCCCACGCACGCAATCAATCCTCAGATGTAGGCCGGGTCTTTCGACCCGGCCTGCTACCACCGTCCCTGTCCCGCCGCGAACGAGCGGCAGC
>JABFWM010000593.1 GCA_013362195.1 Acidobacteriota bacterium | reverse complement strand
TCGACGTACGCGATCGCGTTCGCCAGCGTGAACGCCACCTCCTGCACGGCCGTCGATCCCGCCTCCCGGATGTGATAGCCGCTGATCGAAATCGTGTTCCACTCCGGCAGCTCGCGCTCGCAGAACGCGAAGATGTCGGTGACGATGCGCAGCGACGCGCGCGGCGGATAAATGTAGGTGCCGCGCGCCACGTACTCCTTCAGGATGTCGTTCTGAATCGTGCCCGAGAGCGCGCGGACGTCCAGATTCAGCCTGCGCGCGACCGCGACGTAGAGCGCGAGCAGCACGATCGCGGTGGCATTGATCGTCATCGACGTCGAGACGCGATCGAGGGGAATGCCGGCGAACAGCACTTCCATGTCGGCGAGCGAGTCGATGGCGACGCCGACGCGGCCGACTTCGCCGCGCGCGAGCGCGTGGTCCGAGTCGTATCCCATCTGCGTGGGCAGGTCGAACGCGACGCTGAGTCCGCTCACGCCGTGGCCCAGAAGGTAGCGATAGCGGCGGTTCGATTCGGCGGCGGTCGCAAATCCCGCGTACTGGCGCATCGTCCACAGACGCCCGCGGTACATCGTCGGCTGGATGCCGCGAGTGAAAGGAAACACGCCGGGGAGTTCGTCCATTGACACTGGTTGGAGCATGAGTTTACAATGTTCTAGCGTCCCAGCGCTGCAAACCCTTCATATGATTAACCTTGGCGCTCGATCCTCCGCCTCGCTCCGGTGGGGGTGGCATCGGGCTCGCCTGAGGTGCACACCGACGGCAGTGTGTGAGGAGGTCTCGAATGGATGACGTCGTGAACCGCATAGCCAAGGAGCTCTCCGACGCCATTGCTGCCGCGGTTGCGGAAGACGCGCGCGTGGAAGCGTGCCGCGAGCGCGCCCGTGCCGCGGGATTTGAAATGAAGGTCTCGCTCGAAGCGATCATCGGCTTTGTGAATCGTACCCAGACCGCCGCGCTGGCGCGGACCACGCCCGCGCAGCAGAAGGCGCTCGCGCCGGTGCCGCAGCAGCGCCGGCAGTTCGAAATCAGCGCCAACGACAAGCGGTTCCTGCGCTCGCTCCGCATTGCGGCCGACGAGACGCAGGAAAAGGAAGTGGAATAGGGCTTCCGCCTGAAAGCGGAAGCTGCGGCCTGGAAGGCGAACCGACCGCCAGGTCGAACCTGCGGCCAGTGCGAAAGCCGCCTCGCTCACCCGAGGCGGCTTTTTATTTTTTCGAGGACGATTGCGCGGCGACCGCGGCGGCCGCCCTGGCCGCGGCCTCGGGGTCTCCCAGGTAGTAATGGCGCAGCGGCGCGAGCGAGTCGTCGAGCTCGTAGACGAGGGGGATCCCCGTCGGGATGTTCAGCTCGACGATCTCCTCGTCGCTGACGTGGTCCAGGTACTTCACGAGCGCGCGCAAGCTGTTGCCGTGCGCGGCGATGAGCACGCGCCGGCCGCTGCGGATCGTGGGCGCGATCGTGTCGTGCCAGTAGGGGAGGAAGCGCGCCACCGTCTCTTTCAGTGATTCAGTGAGGGGCAGCTCGGCGGGCGTCAGGTCCCCGTAGCGCGGATCGCGACCGGGATGCCGCGGGTCGTCCGGCGTGAGCGGTGGCGGCGGAATGTCATAGCTGCGGCGCCAGATCTTCACCTGCGCCTCGCCGTGCTTCTCGGCGGTCTCCGCCTTGTTCAGGCCCTGCAGCGCCCCGTAATGGCGCTCGTTCAACCGCCAGTTCTTGACGACGGGGATCCACATGAGGTCCATGACGTCGAGCGTGATCCACAGCGTGCGAATGGCGCGCTTGAGCACAGACGTGCAGGCGATGTCGAACGAATAGCCGCCCTCCCGAAGCAGCCGGCCCGCTTCGCGCGCTTCCTCGCGGCCCTTCTCCGACAGATCGACGTCGGTCCAGCCGGTAAAGCGGTTTTCCTTGTTCCAAGCGCTCTCGCCGTGGCGGAGCAGCACGACCGTATACATCGACGTCCCTTCAGAGGCGTGTGAGAGTGGCGTCAATGCACGAAGCGTGCGAAACGCCGCAGGCCCGGATGCGGCCGGGGCACGCGGCGTTCCGCTTCAGCATTGACGTGCCGCGCGTCAGGAGCGAACGGCCAGTTGTTTGATGGCGGCCCGGCCGGCATAGCGGCCCCGCGATCCGAGTTCCTCTTCGATGCGCAGCAGCTGGTTGTACTTCGCGACCCGGTCGGTGCGGCTCGCCGATCCGGTCTTGATCTGTCCTGCGTTGGTGGCGACGGCCAGGTCGGCAATCGTCGTGTCTTCGGTTTCCCCGGATCGATGCGAGATGACGCTGGCGTAGCCGGCGTCGCGCGCCATGGCCATCGCGTCGAGCGTTTCGGTGACGGTGCCAATCTGATTCAGCTTCACCAGCAGCGCGTTGGCAACCTTCTCCGCGATGCCGCGCTTCAGAATGTCCGGATTGGTCACGAACACGTCGTCGCCCACCAGCTGCACGCGATCGCCGAGCGCGGCGGTCAGCGCCTTCCAGCCGTCCCAGTCGCCTTCGGCGAGGCCGTCCTCGATCGAGATGATGGGATACTGCCGGACCCAGTCTTCGTACAGTTTCACCATCTGGTCGGCGCTGCGGGCCGTGTCGCCGGACTTCTTGAACTCGTAGCGCTTCGAGCGCTCGTCCCACAGCTCGCTCGACGCGACGTCGAGCGCGATGAACACGTTCTCGCCCGCCTGGTAGCCCGCCTGCGTGATCGCTTCGAGCACCACGTCCAGGGCCTCGCGGTTGGACTTGAGGCTTGGCGCGAAGCCGCCCTCGTCGCCCACGCCGGTCGAGTGCCCCTTCTTCTTGAGGATGCCCCGGAGCGTGTGGAAGATTTCAGCACCGGTGCGGACCGCCTCCGCGAACGACGCGGCGCCGAGCGGCATCACCATGAACTCCTGGAAATCGACGCTGCTGTCGGCGTGCGCGCCGCCGTTCAGGATGTTCATCATCGGCGCGGGCAGCAGCGTACCGGCGGCGTCCGCCTTCTTCTGAGAGAGCCGCGCGAGGTGCGTGTAGAGCGGCACCCGCGCCGCAAGCGCGTTCGCGCGCGCCAGCGCCATCGACACGCCAAGCAGCGCATTCGCGCCGAGCCGTCCCTTGTTCGGGGTACCGTCGAGCGCCATCATCCGTTCATCGATAGCGCGCTGGTCCCCGTCGCGCCCGGCGAGCGCGGCGGCGAGCTCGCCGTTGACGTTGCCGACCGCCTTCGATACGCCCTTGCCGAGGTAGCGTTTCTTGTCGCCGTCACGCAGCTCCAGCGCTTCGCGCACGCCGGTGGACGCCCCCGATGGGACCGCCGCCCGCCCGACGCTGCCGCCTTCGAGCGTGACCTCCACTTCAACGGTGGGATTGCCGCGTGAATCGAGAATCTCGCGTCCGTGAACGTTCTGGATTTTCATCAGTTGTGTGCTCTCCGTCGCTGCCGCGTTCGAACCCGAATCCTTGAACCTTGGAACCCTAACGCTCCGACCCCCTCCGATCGAATTCTTTCTCGACCTGCAACGCGCGCTCGCTGATCACGTCGACGAAGGGCTCCTCGTCTTTGGTGACGACGACGATGCCGCGCTCGCTGACGGTGTGGCGGCGCCGATCCTCGTCCTCGTTGTAGCCGATGCGTGCGCCGCGCGGGATGAAGACGTCGCGATCGATGATCGCCCGGCGAATGCGCGCGTGCCGGCCGACGCGGACGCCCGGCATCAGAATGCTCTGATCGACGTCGCAGAAGCTGTGCACGCGCACGTTCGGGCACAGCACGCTGCCGCGGACGGTGCTGCCCGAGACGATGCACCCGGCCGAGATGATTGAGTCGAGCGCCTGCCCGCAGCGGCGCCCTTCGTCGGCGAACACGAATTTCGCGGGCGGGGCCTGCACCTGGTGGGTCCGCAGCGGCCACTCCGGATCGTAGAGATTGAAGTCCGGGTTGACGTGGCACAGGTCCATGTTGGCTTCGAAGTAGGCGTCGAGCGTGCCGATGTCCCGCCAGTACTTGGCCCCCTTCTTGTTTTCGTCGTAGAAGCGATACGCGTAAATCGGCACCCGCGACATCAGCGCCGGCATGATGTCCTTGCCGAAGTCGTGGCTGGTCTGCTGGCGCGCGTCTTCCTCGAGCGCCGGGACGAGCACGCGCATGTCGAACGCGTAAATGCCCATCGACGCGAGCACCTGGCCGCCGGGCGGCAGATCGCGGGGCTTCTCGAGGAAGCCGGTGAGCCGGTCGTTCTCGTCGACCTGCAGCACGCCGAAGCGATGCGCCTCCTCGGTCGGCACTTCGATCGCCGCCACCGTCGCGCCGGCGCCGTGATCGAGGTGGTAGCGCAGCATCCGCGCGTAATCCATCTTGTACACGTGGTCGCCCGACAGCACGATCAGCGTCCGCGGCGTTTCGCGCTCGATCGAGTAGAGGTTCTGATAGACGGCATCGGCGGTGCCCTGGTACCAGTGCTCGCCGACGCGCTTCTGCGGGTGCAGCACCTCGATGAACTCGCCGAGCTCGTCGGCGACGACGCTCCAGCCGAAGCGCAGGTGGCGGGTGAGCGAGAGCGACTTGTACTGCAGCGCGATGAAGATCTTGCGCAGCCCGGAGTTGATGCAGTTGCTGAGCGTGAAATCGATGATGCGATACGGGCCGCCGAAATAGACCGCCGGCTTGGCGCGTTCTTTCGTCAGCGGATACAGCCGCTCGCCGACGCCGCCGGCCAGCACCATGACGACTGTGTCATCCATCACGGCGGCGGCTCCCTCAGCGCTTCAGCACGACGCGCGCCGGCGCGCCGTCTGCCCCCGCCACGCGCAGCGGCAGGCAGTACATCTCGTACGCCCCGGCGTCCGCGTCCGACAGGTTCAGGCCTTCGATAATCACGACGTTCTCGCCGAGCAGCGCGCGATGCGCGGGCGCCCCCGGCTTCTTGAATTGTTCGACCGACAGGTAATCGATGCCGACCACTTTGACGCCCTGCTCGACGAGATAGCGCGCCCCCTCCTCCGTCAGGTACGAGTAGTCCTGGTGAAAGCCGTCGGAGGTGTTCCAGAGCGCAGAGTTCGGCGTCCGCAGCAGCACGCGCAGATCCTCGCGAAGCCCGGCGTCCGCGAGATGGCGCTCGGTGATGCCGCCCCGAAAGGGCAGGTCGATGACGCGGGCGCGGCCGATCAGCAGATCGAGAGGAAGGCCGTCGACGCCGGCCCCCTCGTCAAAGAAATGACGCGGCGCGTCCACGTGGGTGCCGGTATGCGTGCCGAGAATCAGACGCGAGACGTTCGACGAGGCCCCCGCGGCGACGCGCTTGACCGGCTGCAGCTCGAACTCAGGATTTCCGGGGTAGGTAGCGAGGCCAGGCTGGAGCGAAACACTCACGTCAACCAGGCGCGGCGCGCGCGGCATAGACCGGCGATGATATCAGGTCGGGTGACGGATGACCGGTGTTGCGCTCGCCGGCGGTCGGCTGAAGGATGCGCGCGTGCCGCCGCCCCCGGGCTTTTGACTTGCGGCCCCCTCCCGCCTATGATCGACGGGTTTAGGTAGGTCTTCGCGGAGGGCACCGGCCGAACCGGTCGAGGGAGACAGGATGGCGTTGTCGCGGGGTGGATTCGGCGTCTGGCTGGCGGGAGCGGCACTGATCGCGCTCGCCTCGGGGACCGTGACGCTGGCGCAGAACCAGAATCAAAGCAAGCCGCAGGAGAAGAACGCGCCGCCCTCGCAGGCGCAGGCGCAGGAAATCCAGGAGCTCGTCCGCGTCGCCGATGCGGCGATGACCGGGCAGCAGGCCCCCGCCGACTTCCCGATCCAGTTCCAGAACGATTTTTTGAAGGCCCAGGGAGACCGCGTGTGGGTCCCGATGACGCTGTCGGTCGATCCCTCGAAGTTGACGAGTCCCACCGGCGAACCGCTGGCCTTCTACGTGCGCGTCGCCCCGCGCGGCATGACCACGCCGCCCGCGGCGCCAGCGCCGGCAGTCGACAGCAAGGACAGCAAAGAGAGAGACAAGAAGAAGGACAAGGACAAAGATAAAGACAAGGATAAAGACAAGGACAAGAACAAGGACGCGAAGCCGGGAGCGGCGGCCACGACCGGCAGCTCCCCCGCGTACCCGTTCGAAGACCTGTCGTTCCTCGACGTCAAACCGGCGGCGGCCGGTCAGCCGATTCGGATTCTCCGCGGCTTCGGCGCGCCTTCGGGCCAGTACGATGTCTATCTCGTGATGCGCGAGCGGAACGTGCCGGCGGGGACGACCCCCAAGACGTCGGTCCTGAAGCAGCCCGTCGACGTGCCGGATTACAGGACGGAGTTCTCGACGAGCTCAGTGATTCTGGCCGAGCGTGTCGAGACCCTGCCGGCCGCGATCACGCCCGACACCCAGGCCGAGCATCCGTACGCCTTCGGGACGACCGAGATCGTCCCGTCGGCCGAGAAGAAGTTCTCGAAGTCTCAGGAACTGATCGTCCTGCTGCAGATCTACAACCCGATGATCACGCCGGACAAGAAGTTCAACATCGAGACGACCTACACGTTTTTCCAGGTCGCGCCCGAGGGCGAGAAGCGGTTCAACGCCACGGCGCCGCAGGCCTTCACCAACGATTCGATGGGCCCCGGGTTCGATCCCTCGGCGCCCGATCGCAGCATTCAGGCCGGCCAGGGGATTCCCCTTCAGAGCTTTCCGGCCGCGAATTACCGACTCGAAGTCAAGGTCACCGACAAACTGAGCGCGAAGACGCTCACGCAGAGCGTGAACTTCTCGGTCACCCCGTAGGCTTTACGGAGGAGTCCATGGGACGCCTGAGCCGGGTCCTGGCAGCCGCAGCGGCGGTCGGCACGTTGCACGTGACGGCGCCGGAGGTCTGCGCGCAGCAGGGTCCGCACTTCAGCGGCGTCCAGGCCCGTCTCGCGCTCGGCAGCATTCAGGGCATCGTCAGCGACGAGCGCGGCGGACCGCTCGCCGGCGCGATGGTGTCGGCGCTCGGCGCGCGCAACGGCATGGCCGTCACCGACGTGCACGGCCGCTTCCAGATTGATTCGCTGCCCTCGGGCGTCTACATCGTGCGGGTCCATCTCGCCGGCTTTGCGTCCACGCGCCGCGATTACGTGCGGGTCGCCGGGTCGCCCGCCGTGCTCGAGGCCTTTCATCTGCGCCGCGTCGACGCGCCGGCGTCGACGAGCGGCGACGTGGTGCCAGCAAGGCCGATTCTCACGGCCGGCGTCGACCTGCCGCAGGTGGAAAACGCGGCCGCGGCCGCCGACGACCATCCGCACGGCGAAACCGCGTGGCGGATGCGGCACGTGAAGCGCAGCGTCCTGAAAGATTCGGGCGGCGTCGTGTCGATCGCAGACGCCGCGGCCGATCAGCCGCTGCCCGAGGCGCCGTCATCGATCTTCGGCCGCGCGTTCGATGGCGCCGCCAGCATGGCGTCCTCGATTTTCGCCGACCTGCCGTTGTCGGGTGAGGTGAACCTGTTGACGACCTCGGCGTTCATGCCGGGCCAGATGTTCTCAGGCGACTTCCTCCCGCGCGGCGTCGCGTACGTCACGTTGGGCGCGCCGGTCGCCGGGGGCGAGTGGCAGGCGCGCGCGTCGCTGACCCAGTCGGACTTGTCGTCGTGGATCGTGGCCGGGTCGTTCTCGTCGCATCATTCGAGCAACCACGATTACGGGTTCGGCGTGTCCTACAGCACGCAGCAGTACCAGAGCGACAAGCCGGTGGCGCTCGCGGCGGCGGCCGACAACTCCCGCAGCGTCGGCGAGATCTACGGCAGCGATCACTGGACGGTCTTGCCGGCGCTCGCGCTCGATTACAGCGCGCGCTACGCCCGGCACGACTATCTGCGCGAACGTTCGCTCCTCAGTCCGCGGGTGGGCATCACCATCTCGCCGCTGTCGAGCACGCACGTGACGGCATCGGTGTCGCAGCACATGCTCGCGCCCGGCGCCGAAGAATTTCTGGCGCCGGCAACCGTCGGCCCGTGGCTGCCGCCGGAACGGACGTTCGCGCCGCTCGCGGGCGAAGCGTTCCAGGTCGAGCGCACGCGCATGATCGACGTGGGCGTCGAGCACGAATTCGACGACGATCTCGTGGTCAGCGTGCGGCGATTCCAGCAGAACGTCGACGATCAGCTCGTGACGCTGTTCGGCATTCCGGTCGCCGGCGGCCCGCAGTCGCCGGGCCACTACTACGTGGCGAACGCGGGCAGCGTCGATGCCGACGGGTGGGCGATTCGCTTCAGCAGCGCGCCCACCCAGCGGGTGCGCGGCTCGGTCGACTACAGCGTTACCCGGGCGCACTGGGTGTCGCGCGGCGACATGGCGTCGATCTCGGTGTGGGCCCCGGAAGCCATCCGCCCCCAGACGGAAGACGTGCACGGCGTCACCACGTCGCTCGAAACGGAAATTCCCGAGACGTCCACCCGCGTGTTCTTCCTCTATCGCGTGAACACGTCGCTCCCGGGCGGCAACGAATCGACACGGTCGAGCGCCGACGCGCGTTTCGGGCTGCAGGTCAACCAGGCGCTTCCGTTCATGCCGTTCGGCAGCACCCGATGGGAAGTGCTCGTCGGCGTCCGGAACCTGTTCCGCGATCCTGCCGACACCGGGTCGATTTACGACGAGTTGCTCGTCGTGCGTCCGCCGAAGCGCGTCGTCGGCGGCGTGCTGGTGAAATTCTAGCGGCAGCGTCCCGCACTCCCGTCCAACTTCTTGAATCCATCGTCCGGGGGCTTGGAACGGGGCGCCGTCGTGCGTGCCTCGCGCAGCAGGTAAGTGGCTGAAAAGCCTGGCTTTGTGCCCCTTCGACGGGCGCCGCTGCGGGGTATGGGCTTTGCTAGGTGAGCTGGATACATCCGGTACGCATGCTCGCTCCCCCCCAGACCCGCGTGAGAGTGCCCTCGATGGCGCAACTGGCCGTCGTGGTGGCGCTTCTCTCCCTCGCCATCGCGAACATCGTGCAACGGGCGTCCTGGTCCGAAGTCGAGGACGGCGTGCTGTGGCGCGCGAGCGGCGGCGATATCGTCGCCACCGAAATCGCGGCGGGGAGCGCGGCGGCGAAGGCGGGCGTCGAGCCCGGCGACGTGCTGCTCGCCATCAATGGCGCGCCGGTCGAGGGCGTCGACGATGTGGTGGCGGCGCACCACGGCAGTCAGAGCGGCAAGGCGCTCGACTATACCGTGCTGCGGATGAAGGCGCGGCAGCAGTTGTCGCTGGCGGTTCAGCCGATCCCGTCCAGTCCCCGCGCGCTCTACTACATGCTCGCGGTTGTCGGCATCTTCTCCCTGCTGGTCGGCGCGTCGGTTCGCCTGCGGCGTCCCGACCATCAGGCGACGCTGCACTTCTTCTGGCTCACCGTCGCCTTCTTCGGTGTGCTCGCGTTCTCGTTCACCGGGCGGCTCGATCCGCTCGACTGGACGTTCTACTGGGGCGACCTGACCGCGCAGTTGCTGCTGCCGCCGTTGTTCCTGCATTTCGCGCTGGTGTTCCCCGATCGTCCCGACGCGTGGGTCAGAAGCGACGCGGGCCGGACGCTCGTGCCGGCGCTGTATCTTCCGGCCCTCTTGTTCGGTGGCGCGTCGGTGGCCGCCGTGATCAACGGCGGCCAGCACGGCGAGGTGCTGACGCGCGTGCTGTCGCTCCTCGATCGCGGTCAGCTGGTCTATCTGGCGATCAGCCTCGTCGCCGGGCTCGCCATCATGGTGCGCGCCCTCCGGCGGGTGCGCTCGGTGACGGCGCGGCGGCAGCTGCGCTGGATTGTCTGGGGCACGGCGCTCGGATGCGTGCCGTTCGTGATCGGGTACGCGCTCCCGTATGCGCTGGGCCTTCAGCACTTCCGTGGGTTCGAGTTCACGGCGCTGCTTCTCGGCCTGATCCCGCTGGCGTTTGCGTCCGCGATCGTCCGCTATCGACTGATGGACGTCGAGGTCATCATCAAGCGCGGCCTGGTCTACGCGGCTGCCGTCGCGGCGATCGCCGCGATGTACGCGGTGCTGCTGAACCTCGCCGGGGTGATCTTCTTCAAGGACGCGGACCAGCGGAATCCGGTCATCGCGCTGCTGGCCACGCTGGTCGTCGTGCTGCTGTCGCGTCCCGTCAAGAACGCGATTCAGACCGGCCTCGATCGCGTGTATTACCGCGATCGCTACGACTACCGCCGCGCCCTCGTCGGCTTCGCCCGCGATCTCAACAGCGACCTCGATCTGCTGCGTCTCAGCGAACGGCTGGTGCACCGCGTCACCGAGACGCTCCTCGTCGATCGCATGGCGCTGATGCTCGCGCCGGTGTCGCTCACGCCGGACGATGGCGATTTCGTGACGATCGCGCATGCCGGTTTTCCCGAACACCCTCCGCGGCTGTCGCGCGGCTCCGAGGTCGGCACGCGGCTGATTGCCGGTCACACGCTCGCGCTCGACGACAACCTCGCCTTGCGGCGGCTCGATGCGCGTGAAGTCGACTTCTGGCGCGATGCCGGGATCCATTACTTCGTTCCCTGCGTCTCGAAAGAAGGCGCGATTGCGGTGATGGCGCTCGGCCGCAAGGCGAGCGCGGAGCCGCTGAGCAGCGAGGACATGGCGCTGCTGTCGGCGGTCGCCGCGCAGGCGGCCACCGCCCTCGAGAACGGCCGTCTGTACCGGCAGCTGCGAACGAAGGCGGAAGAAGTCGAGCGGATGCGGCAGTTCAGCGAGAACATCCTCGAGTCGCTGAACGACGGCCTCGCCGTCCTCGATCGCAACGGCCGCGTCGTGCGCTGGAACCGTCGCCTCGAGGAGCTCTACGGGCTTCGCCACGAGGACGCCGTCGCCCGATTGCTCGACGATCTGTTCGATGCCGCGGTGGTCGACATGGTGCGTTCGTCGTCGCACGACGCGCCGGAAGGGTCGGCGTACTATCGCGTGCCGTTGACGACGCGGCACGATCCGGCGCGGCGGCTGCTCGTCAACATCGCCGCCACGCCGCTGCGCGACGCGCACGGCGCGATCGCCGGCACGATCGTGATCTGCGAAGACATCTCGAGCCGCGTGCAGCTCGAGGAGCAGCTGCAGATCTCGGAGAAGATGGCATCGATCGGCCTCCTCGCCGCCGGCGTCGCGCACGAAGTGAACACGCCGCTGACCGGCATCTCGAGCTACACGCAGATGCTCCTCGACGGGGCCGCGGAGGACGACCCGAAGACGAAGGTGCTCGAGAAGATCGAGCGTCAGACCTTCCGTGCCGCCAAGATCGTGAACGGGCTGCTGAATCTGGCGCGGCCGGCACAGGTCGACAGCGGCCCGTGCGACATCAACGCCGTCATCAACGACGTGCTGTCGCTGCTCGAACATCAGTTCCGCACCGGCCGCATCCAGGTGCGCAAGGAAACCGCGGCAATCGCGCCGCGGGTGCAGGGGATCGAGTACAAACTGCAGCAGGTCTTCCTGAACCTGCTGCTGAACGCGCGCGACGCGATGCCGAGGGGCGGCTGGCTGACGATCGTCACGCGCGCCGAAGGAGATGCCGCGGTGGTCGAGGTCGCCGACACGGGCTCGGGCATTCCCGCCGACCAGCTGTCGCGCATCTACGATCCGTTCTACACGACGAAGGCGATTGGCAAGGGGACCGGGCTCGGCCTCTCCATCACCTACGGCATCGTGCAGGAGCACGGCGGCACGATTACGTGCGAAAGCGAAGTCGGGCAGGGGACGCGATTCACGCTGCGGCTTCCGCTGGCGGTGCCGGCCGCCCGGGCCAATAATATGTAGAGTCCGGCTTCAGGCCGGACCTCGGCGGGTCGGGCTCCGGATGGAGCGTACGCGTCCCACGTGGACGCCGGATCCGATCGGCTGTGGCCGGGCATCTATGAACAATTCCATTCTGGTCATCGACGACGAGGAGATCATGCGCGAGATCCTCGAGACGTTGCTGACGCGCGAGGGCTACGACGTCCGGCTCGCGTCGACCGCGTCCGAGGGCCTCGACCTCGTCCGCTCGATGCCGTTCGACGCCGCGATCGTGGACGTGATGCTGCCGGGCATGGACGGCATCAGCGCCCTCGACGAACTCAAGAAAATAGACGACGACCTGCCGGTGCTGATGATCACGGCGTTCGCGTCGGTCGAAAACGCCATTGCCGCGATGAAGCGCGGCGCCTACGACTACATCACGAAGCCGTTCAAGAACGACGAAGTGCTGGTCGTGCTGCGCAACGCGCTCGCGCAGCGGCGCCTCGTCGCCGAGAACAAGGCGCTGCGGCAGAACCTCCAGGCGCACGTCAATCGCTTTGGCGACATCATCGGGCGCAGTCCGCGGATGCGGCAGGTCTTCGATCTGATCATCCAGGCCGCGCCGAGCCGCACGACCATCCTGATCAACGGCGAGAGCGGCACCGGCAAGGAGCTGATCGCCCGCGCCCTGCACCAGAACTCGTCGCGCGCGGATCGCGCGTTCATCACCGTGAACTCCGGCAACCTGCCGCCGGACCTGCTCGAATCGAACCTGTTCGGCCACGTGAAGGGCGCCTTCACCGGCGCGGTCTACCCGAAGAAGGGCCTGTTCGAGCTGGCCGACAAGGGGACGATCTTTTTCGACGAGATCGGCAACATCCCGGTCGACACGCAGGCCAAGCTCCTGCGCGTGATCCAGGAGCGCGAGTTCATGCGGCTGGGCGGCGTCGAGACGATCAAGGTCGACGTGCGGATCGTCGCCGCAACCAACGTCGATCTGCGGCGCATGGTCGAGGAGGGCAAGTTCCGCGAGGACCTGTACTATCGCCTGCACGTCATTACCGTGGAGCTGCCGCCGCTTCGCGATCGGAAGGACGACATTCCGCTGCTGGTGCAGCATTTCCTCGACAAGTACGCGGCGGAAAACAACAAGCCGGGGCTGGAGCTGTCGCCGGAGGCGCTCGACCTGCTGTTCGACTACGACTGGCCGGGCAACGTGCGCGAGCTGGAGAACGCCATCGAACGCGCGGTGGTGCTCTCGACGAACGCCCGCATCGACGCCGATCTCGTGCCGGACCACGTGCGCAGCAGCAAGCGATTCCAGATGCCGCAGTTCGTCGTGCCGCCGGAAGGCATTTCGTTCCGCGAAGTCATCACCGATTTCGAGAAGCGGCTGATTGAATCCACGCTCGAAGCGGCCGGCGGCGTCCAGAAGCGGGCCGCCGAACTCCTGCACATCAAGCCGACGACGCTGAACGAGATGATCAAGCGGCACGACATCCGGCCGCGCCGCAAGAAGGCGGCGAACGGCGCCGGCGCGTCGCGCCCGGGCGGCGCGTCACCCGACGTCGAAGACGACGAGGAAGTCGTCGGCGCCGATCGCGAATAGGCGGATCGACATGCGTGTGCTCGTGCTGGGCCCCACCGGCGTCGTCGGCGCGGAGGTCGTGCGCGAAGCGCTGGCCGACCCGCGCGTCAGCCGCGTCGTGGCGATCGCGCGGCGCACGCTCCCGCTGTCGGACGCCCGCCTCGACACCATCCTGCACGACGACTTCGGCGACTTCCGCGACGTACGCGCCCGCCTCGCCGATGTCGATGCCGCGATCTGCGCGCTCGGCATGGCCTGGCCGCAGGCGCAGAGCGAGGCCCAATACCGCATGGTCACCTGCGAGTACGTGATGGCGCTTGCGCGGACTCTCGTCGAGGCGCGGCCGGATGCGCGGTTCTGCTTCGTCAGCGGCCACGGGGCAGCGCCGGGGAGCCGGCAGACGTGGGCGCGCATCAAGGCGGAAGCCGAGGAGGGACTGCGCGGGACGTTCGGCACGAGCCTGACCGTGTTCCGTCCCGGCTACATCTATCCCGTCCACGGCCGGGAGAAGCCGTATTGGGGCGACGCGGCGATGCGCCCATTCATGCCGTTTCGCCGCGCCCTCGCGAAGTACATCACCGACAGCGTGACGGTCGCGCGGGCGCTGCTGTTCGCTGCGCTTGGAGGAACCGTGCCGAGCCCGGCGGGGAATCACGAGATCAAGGCGGCGGCGGAGCAGTACGAGGCGGTCCGTCGCGATGCCTTGCCTTCCGCCTGAAGGCGGAAGCGACACGCTCGAAAGAGCACGCGCGTCGCGACGCCCTGGCTTCCGCCTGAAGGCGCAAGCGACACGGTCGAAAGCGTACGCCGGAGCTTCCGCCTTCAGGCGGAAGCTCCTCATCGTACCCCGCGCAAGCGCGCGAACATCCGCTCGTACTTCGAGAGGATCACGTCCCAGCGATAATTCTTCCGCACGTAGGCGCGGCCGTTGCGCCCCATCGCGGCGCGGAGCCGATGATCGCCGAGCAGCAGCTTGAGGGCTTCGACGAACTCGTCCCGGTCCGCGTAGTAGAGGCCGGCATTGCTCTTCGTGCAATGCTCCACGAGCACCTCGCTCCGGGCGTTCGCGAGGATCGGCGTGCCAACCGCAAACGATTCGAGCGCGAGCAGCGACAGGCTCTCGTAGGGTGACGGCACGACGACGACGGTGGCGGCTTCGAGCGCCTGGAGACGCTCCTGATCCGACAGCCGTCCGGCAAAGCGGATGAAGCGTTCCTCCGGCAGCGGCATCAGCTTGACGCCCATCAGCACCAGCGACGCGTCCCCGCCTTCCTGGACGTAGGTGCTGAAGTACTCGATCAGTTCCTCGCATCCCTTGCCCGGATCGATCCGTCCGCCGTAGAGCGCGAACGGCCCGTGCAGGCGATGGCGGCGGCGGAACACGATGCCGCGTCCGGCGAGATGCGGGCGCCAGCTTGGCGGCCGGTCTTCGTCGCCGATTGGTTCGCCGTCAGACTCGTCACGCTCGTCCGCATCGTCGCGCGCGTCCCGCTGGGAGGCGCCCGGATGGGGGACGTCGACGCCGCAGCCGACCGTCTCTTCTTCGACGGCGCGGATCGAGAAATGGGTGGTCAGGAACCGGCGTTCCGCGTCGGTGTTGTAGGCGATGCCGGCCGGCGTCGCGAACAGATCGCGATAGATCTCCAGGTGAATCGCCGGCTCGTCGTGGGCGGTGGGCACCAGGATGCTCTTGTGCGGCGCGACTTTCACGCCCAGGACCGTCGGCGCGTAGAGATACGTGAAGAAGATCAGGACGTCGTACTGGTGGTGCTGCCGCTCGAGGTACTCGAGCAGCGCGGGACACCACGGCCCTTGTTGCCGCATCCACTCCAGCTCGTCCTCGCGCGAGTGCGGCGAGGTGAAGATCCATTCGGAGTAGCGGTTGAACGCCTGGATGTCGCGCGTCTTCGCGTTGGCGAACCGGCGCACCGTGACGCCGCGGATCCGATCCGTGCCTTCGGCATACTCGTTCTTCCACGTCACGTAATCGCGCGCGCACGTCGTGAGCACGTCGACCTGGTGCTTCGGCGCGAGCCGCTCGGCGATCAGCCGGCAGTGGTATTCGGATCCGCCGAGGATCTCGGTGCCGTATCGTTGGACGATAAACGCGATTTTCATTTCTGGGCGGGGGGCTTCGCCCCGCCGCTCCCCCCTGCTCGCTCGCTTGCGGGGGCCCCGTGCCCCGCGTCGCTCGCGTGGTTCACTCGCTGACGCTCGTTCACTGCAGACGCTCCACCATTTGCGCCAGCGTCTGCCCGACGGGCGGGGAACTTCACGGCGCCGCACTCCCCTGCACGCTCGCTTGCGGAGGCCCCGTGCCCCGCGCCGCTCGCGTGGTTCACTCGCTGACGCTCGTTCACTGCAGACGCTCCACCATTTGCGCCAGCGTCTGCCCGATCTTTGCGGGCGCGAAGGCTCGCACGCGCTCACGCTGGCCGTGCAGCACGCGCGCGCGGACCTCCCGATCGTATACGACCGTCCCGAGGAGTTCGGCCGCCAATTCGAGATCCTTGGGCTCGAACAGCAATCCGGCGCCGCCGAGCGTCTCGGGAACCGCGCCCGCCGCGTACGCGACGACCGGCACGTCGGCCGCCATGGCCTCCACGAGCGGCACACAGAACCCCTCGTGCTCACTGAGCGAGACGTACGCGTCGGCCCAGCGATAGAACGCCGCGAGATCGTCGTCCGGCACCGGCCCGGTGAACCAGAACCGCTCCGGCAGCATGTCGAATTCCGCGATCAGCGCGCGGATCTGCGCGTAGTACCGCGGCACGCCATCGTGCCGGCCGACGAAGATGAACCGATAGTAGCTGTCGACGTTGCGCTTGTACAGCTCGGCGAGGCGGATGTGGTCCTCGATCTTCTTGTTCGGCGCGATGCGGCCGACGAACAGGATGTTGATCAATCCGTCGCCGAGGATGCGCTCGAGTGCGGGACGACGCGGCGCGTT
>JABFWM010000458.1 GCA_013362195.1 Acidobacteriota bacterium | reverse complement strand
AGTGTGCCGATCATCAAGGGATTCTGTGTCGGCATCATGACCGGCCTGAAGCGCGCCACGGGCCGTGTGGTCGGCTGGACGCATGCGGACCTGCAAACCGACCCGGCGGATGTGGTCAACGGGTACCGCGCATTCCGCCACGAGCTGATCGAGGGCCGCGCCGCGCTCAAGGGACGGCGTGTCAATCGGCCAACCGTCGATCGATTGTTCACCGCCGGCATGTCGATCGCCGCCTCGCTCGCGCTCGGCGGTCGTTTTTCGGATGTCAACGGACAACCGAAGTTGTTCTCGCGAAAGCTGATCGCAGAGATGGACGCGGCCCCCGGCGACTTTTCCCTTGATCTATACCTCCTGTGGCTGGCCCGCCACAAAGGTTACGCAATCGTCGAGCATCCGGTCGCGTATGGAAGACGGGCTGGAGGCGAGGCGAAGGGCGGCGGATCGCTGCGCGTGAAATGGACACTGACGCGCCGGACACTGACATTCATCCGCCGCTTGCGCCATCAGGTTCGAACGGGAGCCGGCTGACCATGTAGATCGTCGTTCACCGGGTGAATACGATCGACGCGCTCGACCGCGTCCCGCGGGAATTCGGCGTCGAGATCGATCTGCGGGCGGACGGGAGCCGAATCATCCTGAGTCACGACGCGTGTGCGTCAGGGGAGCCTTTCGATGGCTGGCTCGATCACTTCGCGCATGGGCTGCTGGTGCTCAACGTCAAGGAAGCCGGTATCGAGGCTGAGGTCCTGCGGTGCGTGAGGGCCCGAGGCATCTCTCATGCGTTTCTCCTCGACGTGGAGTTTCCGTACCTGTACCGCGCCAGCCGCGCGGGCGAGCGGGCGATCGCCGTCCGCTATTCCGAGGACGAGCCCATCGAGCTCGTCGACCGCTATCGTACCCGCGTCGACTGGGTCTGGATCGACACCATCACGCGGCTTCCCCTGGACGAGCGGGCCGTCGGCGCATTGAATGGTCTGAAGACGTGCCTCGTGTGTCCTGAGCGCTGGGGGCGGCCGGGCGACATTCCCGCATACCAGTCGCGGATGGCTGGCTTGGGCTTCACACCGACCGCCGTGATGACGGCGCTTCCGTATGTTCCGCAGTGGCGGGCCTGGCGGCCGTGATGGTGCCTGATCACCGCCAGACCGCGCGCACGGTGGAAGCCGGGTGGGCCGATCCTCATCCAGGACATCACCCCGTCGTTGTCGATGCGCGTACCGCTGCGGCACCAAGGCCGGGTCGCCTGGTCATCCGGCGCGAGAAAGTGGCGTGTCGTCCCGGCGCTGGCGTGAGGGGCTGACGCGCTGCGCGGCATGGCGACCTACCGGCGTCTGATGATCGCCTTCGGCGTCCTGGCGGCCGCAACCGTCGTCTGGGACATTGCCGCAAGCTGGCATTGGCCGCTGTACCACGATGCGCAGATCTTCTACTTCGGCGGCCACCTGATCCTCCACGGCGGGATGCCCTACCGCGACCTGTTCATCATGGACTTCCCGCTCATCTTCGTGATTAACGCCGTCGCGATCGCGCTGCTGTCGTGGCTGGGCCCGGACGTCGGCATGCGCGTCACCGACCTGCTGGGTCTCGTGGCGCTGGGTGTCGCCATCTATCACTTCTTCAAGGGCGAGTGCCGCCGCGCCGGCATCGCTGCCGCGCTCTTGTTCGCGTGCTATCACATCGCGCTCGGCCCCACGATGGCGAACCAGCGCGATTTCTGGATGCTGCCGTTCCTCGTCGCCGGCTGCCACTTCTTCGCCACCTCCCTCGAGGACGCCGACGGCAGGCGCCGCCGGAACCTGGTGATCGCAGGGGTGTTCTTCGGCGCGGCGATGATGATCAAGCCCCTTCCGCTGGTGCTGCTGCCGATGCTCTTTCTGATTCGCCCTGACCTGCGACGCTGGCGCAGGCTTGCTGGCGATGTCGCTGTGCTCGGCGCCGGCATCGGGCTGACGGTCATCCCTTTCATCGTCTGGTTTGTCACGCGCGGCGCGCTGGGCGACGTCGTGCGCATGCTGCAATATCTCCCGATTTACAGCCGGTTCGGCGCCAGGCCGAGCGTGCTTGCGGACGTCGACCAGATCTTCATCGTTCTGACCCTCGCCTGCGTCGTCGCGGCCACCGCGCCGCGCCAGACGATTCGCAACGGCGTGCTCCTGGCCGGCTGCGTCTACGGCTTCGCGCACTTCCACTTGCAGGCGTTCCCGTGGCCCCAGCGCCTGGACCCCTTGCGCGTGTTCTCCATCCTGCTCGTCTTCTACAACCTGCGCCGGCTCGCCGAAGCGCGGGCGCTGCTCCCACAGCTGATTACCGGCCTGGCCATGGTGAGCGCGCTCGTGGTGTTCTCGCCGGGGTGTTTCGGGGCCCTGTACCCGCTGGACGCGGATCGAGCGCGCCGCGAATATGCCAAACGCGCGCAGCGCGGCGCCGACCTCGAGCGCGCGTTCGCCGTCGCCGCTCCGGACCCCGCGCGGCCCGACGAGGGGCGGACCATGCATTTCTTCGATACGGTGACCGGTTTCTGGTATGACCACGTCGCGCTCGGCGCGACGACGCCCAGCGGCTGCTTCGCGCCGTCCATCTTCTTCATCGAGCAGCAGGATCCCGCGGTCCAGGCCTTACAACGCAAATGCATCAACGAGCTGCGCCGTGCCAGACCCAAAATCATCGCGATTGTGGGATTCAGTTATCCGTATTTCGACCGGTACTACACCATGCTCGAGAACCCGCTCGTGCAACACTTTCTCGATGACGGCTATCGGCTCGTCGTCGACCGCGGCGACGAATATCGCATTTACGCGCGCACGGAGCAGACGCCGCGGAGCCTCGAGCGGTAGCGGCGATTAGCGGCCCACGGTCCGAACGGCCGCACGCCTGATCAACGTGAAGTTCTGCGGACTCAAGCCGCGCCTCCAGCACCGGCCAATCTGATTGTCGGAAACCGTCCAGAGCCGCGCGTGATCCCGATCCACGTCGGACGGGTCGACATTCCACGCATCGTTTGGATAGCAGAGCGCCCCGGTCGCGGCCACCAACATCGACCACACGAGCGCGGCCGCGCACAGCGATGTTCTCAGGCGTCCAAATCGCGCCTGCGACATACCGACCGCCGCGAGCGGCACGGCGAGCGGCAGCACGTCCAACAGGTATCTCGGTCCGTAGGTGTGACCGCCCCACCACACGGCGTAGCTGCCATACAACGCGTACTGTGCGGCGAGCGCCAGTGCGCACCACGGCAGCGGCGACGTCCATCCTGCCCGGACGCATTGGCGGACGCCGGCGGCGGCCACGAGCACGATAGGGCTATAAATCAGGAGACCTCGATTGGGCGATACCAGCAATCCGGCGAGACCATCGAAGCGAAGGCCAAACGACGCGCCTGTGGCATGAATACGCGAGTTGAGTTCCTGAAGGAGTGGTAACGGGCCAAGCGGATGACCGAACCAGCGGAGATTGGCCGCGTACATTGCGGCAGCGAAGAGACCGACGATGACGGTTGCGGCTGCCGCAACGCGCCCTCTAGCTCGCCACCACGTGCCGACGAGCAGGACCGCAACTGCCACGGCGAGTTGCGGGCGGGTCGTTCCGGCTATGCCGAGTCCAATCCCAATGGCGGCGGCTCGCCGGGTGCTCATGAGCACTGATTGAGCGGCAAACGCGAGCAGAGCGAGCGCCAGGCCGAAAACTGCCGTTTCCGTCTGCCACAAGGTCTGACTGGCGGTGCTCCAGAATCCTGTGCCGAGCCCGAGGCCGATGGCGAGCAGGCTCGCCTGTCGGCGCGGCAACCACTGCCGCGCAGTAAAAAAGCTCAGCACCACCGCAGCAGCCACCAGCAAGGACGCCGCGATTTTGGCGATCAGGGCCGGCGCCAGCGGCGCCCGGATATCGATCAGCCGCAGCTTCCAGAACGGCCACGCCATGGCCGCCGCCGCCAGAGAGGGAACTGGTGAATACACCGACCGGTAATTCCCGTCAGCTGCGTAGACGAACCCCCACCGACCTGCGTACTCCGGTTTTGCACCGACGACGTGATTGAGGCTCAACGTGCCTCGAAGCATCAGTTCACGCGCGGCGAACTTCGTCGTCTGTGTGTCGTAGCTGCCGATTTCACGGCCGTTCGCGTTATAGATCAGCACCAGCGCGGCGAACAGCGTCGCGGCCGCTAATCCATCACGTCCACGTTCGGTCACAATCAACGCAGTCTTTCAAAACGGGCGCGGCTTCCAGGGATCGCATGGTGGAGGTGGAAACCGTGCACGCGAACTGCTTCCCCATCTCCGGCGATGGCCACGCGGCTGTGCGTCAGTCCACTTCCGCATGATGCGTTCGCGCGCCCGGGCGCCTCGATAGTTACTGGTCGTTCACCGACGACGAGCCGTGCGGGGACGCCGGGTTGCTTCGTGTCACGCCTTCCTGCCACGGCCGGCCGCCGCCGAATACCTGCACCCGCCGAGCGCGATAAACAGCGCGCTGCAGCGTTTCAACATCCACCATGACCCGCGACCCTCGCAACAATAACTCCGATGAGCCTGGGTGCTTGTTTTTCACGAACGCCGTCTGGTCGTCGAATCGCAAATCGACGACCTGCCCGGACTTGTGCCGCACGCGGAACTCCGTGCCACTCATTGACACG
>JABFWM010000574.1 GCA_013362195.1 Acidobacteriota bacterium | reverse complement strand
TGTCCCCGATTCATACCCCCGAACCTCGCCGCTCTCCCCTCGCTGCCTCCCGCCCCTCGCCCCTCGCCGCTCGCCCATCACACCTCGCCCCTCGCCGCTCGCCCATCACACCTCGCACCTCGCCGCTCGCCCCTCGCGATGGAACACCCCTTGCTCCTGCCGGCCGCGTGATCCGCGATCTCTGGTACAAACATGCCATCATTTATTGCCTCAACGTCGAAACCTTCCTCGATTCGAGCGGCGACGGCGTGGGCGATTTCGTCGGGCTGACCGATCGCCTCGACTACCTCGCGGGGCTGGGCGTCACGTGTCTGTGGCTCATGCCCTTCTATCCGTCGCCGAATCGCGACGACGGATACGATGTCTCGGATTACTACGGCGTCCATCCGCGCACCGGAACGTTCGGACAGTTCGTCGAGTTCATGAATCAGGCGCGTCAGCTCGGGCTGCGCGTGATCGTCGATCTGGTCGTCAACCATACCTCCGACCAGCACCGCTGGTTCAAGGAAGCGCGCAAGGATCCGCACTCGGGCTATCGCGACTGGTACGTGTGGTCGAAGTCGCGGCCGAAGAACTGGAACAGGGGGATGGTGTTCCCCGGCGTCCAGCGCGCGACCTGGACGCGCGATCCGATCGCGCGGGCCTACTACTTCCACCGCTTCTATGACTTTCAGCCAGACCTGAACGTGCACAATCCCGCCGTGATGCAGGAGCTGATGCAGGTCATGGGCTTCTGGCTGCAGCTGGGCGTCTCGGGGTTCCGGATGGACGCCGTCCCGTTCGTGATCGAGAAGAAGGGCGCGAACGTGCGTCCGACGCGCGACTACGAACTGCTGCACGACATGCGCGACTTCCTGCAGTGGCGCTGCCGCGATGCGATCCTGCTCGCCGAGGCGAACGTGCCGCCGGGCGAAAGCATGGAGTACTTCGGCGACAAGGGCGACCGCCTGCAGATGATGGCGAACTTCTGGGTGAACCAGCGGATGTTCTATACGCTCGCGACCGGAGACGCCGGTCCGTTGAAGGACGCGCTTCAGGCGACCTACACGCGCCCGACCAACGCGCAATGGGGCATCTTCCTGCGCACGCACGACGAGCTCGATCTCGGCCGCTTGAGCGATGCCCAGCGCCAGAAAGTGTTCGACGCGTTCGGACCGGAGAAAGGGATGCAGCTGTACAACCGCGGCATTCGACGTCGTCTCGCGCCGATGCTGAAGAACGATCGGCGCAGGCTCGAACTCGCCTACAGCCTGATGTTCACGCTGCCGGGGACGCCCATCATCCGCTACGGCGACGAGATCGGCATGGGCGACGACTTGCGGCTGCCGGAGCGCTACGCGGCGCGCACGCCGATGCAGTGGTCGTCGGATCGCCACGGCGGCTTCACGACGGCCCGCCGGCCGATCCGCCGTGTGGTCGACGATCCGATCTACGGCTACCGGCGCGTCAACGTCGCCGACCAGCGGCGCGACCCCGATTCGTTCCTCAGCTGGACCGAGCGCGCGATCCGCATCCGCAAGGCGTGTCCGGAAATCGGCTGGGGCGACTGGTCGATCCTCCCGACCGGCACCGAACAGGTGCTCGCGATGCGCTACGACTGGGACGAGCGCACGAGCGTCTTCCTCCACAACTTCGGCGCGAACCCGACCGCCGTGCGGCTGCGCATCGACGCGCCCGACGGGAATGTGCTCACGAACCTGCTGCGCGCGGAGCGCAGCGAAGCCGACGAGAGCGGCCGCCACCTGATCGATCTCGATCCGTATGGCTACCGGTGGTATCGCGTCGGCAGCCTCGATCGGCCGATCACAAAAACGCTCTGAGCCCGCCGCGGCCACCTCGCGCCGCTCGCCAGGCTGCGCCTGGTGTCGGATTGCACACGGGCCTGACCCCTGAACGCCGCGCATAGAATAGGCGGATGCGTCGAATGATGAGCGCTTTCCTGGCGGCATTCGTGTGTTCGTCCGTCATCCTGCACGCCCAGACCGCAAAACCCGGCCCGCAGAACACCCGCGTCGCGCTGACCCCGCCGATGCTGAAAGGACTGTCGGCACGCGCGATCGGACCGGCCATCATGGGCGGGCGCATCTCCGACATCGCGCTCGATCCCGAGAACCCGTGGACCTTCTATGTCGCCGACGCGCACGGCGGCCTGATGAAAACGACCGACAACGGCGCGTCGGTCTCGTCGGTGACGGAGAAGGAATCGTTCGTCTCCACCGGCGCCGTTGCCGTGGCGCCGTCGAACGCGAAGGTGGTCTGGCTCGGCACCGGCGAAGCCAACGATCGCAACAGCAGCGGCTGGGGCACGGGCGTGTATCGCTCGACGGATGCCGGCGCGACGTGGACGCGCGCCGGCCTCGAACGTACGCGCGCGATCGCACGCATCGCCGTCCACCCGCACGATCCCGACACCGCATACGTCGCGGCCGTCGGCGATCTCTGGTCGCCCACCGCCGACCGTGGTCTTTACAAGACGACCGATGGCGGCAAGACGTGGAAGGCGGTGCTGCAGGCCGCCGGAGCGGACGCGGACAAAGTCGGCGCCGGCGATGTCGCCATCGATCCGGCGAATCCCGAAGTGGTCTACACGGCGCTGTACGCGCGCCGCCGGACGCCCTGGTCGTTCGTCGCCGGACCCGACGCCACCGGCGGCCGCGACGCGGGCGGAATCTTCCGCAGCACGGACGGCGGCGCGACGTGGAAGAAGCTGACGAGCGGCCTGCCGTCATCCACCGGTCGCATCGGCCTCTCGGTCCACGCGAAGAATGCGAAGATCGTCTACGCAATCGTGCAGAGCGCCGACGCCGGCACCAGCAACATCGACGACGTCACCAGCCGCAAGGGCGGCGTGTTTCGCAGCGACGATGGCGGCGATACCTGGACGCGGCAGAGCAACCTGAATCCGCGGCCGTTCTACTTCAGCCAGATCCGAGTGGATCCGCAGGACGACAGGAAGGTCTACGTGCTTGGCTTCGCGCTGCACGTGTCGGAGGACGGCGGCAGGACCTGGCGCGAAGATCGCTTCAAGAACGTGCACTCCGACTGCCACGCCCTCGCCATCGATCCGCGTCGGCCCGAGCGCGTGCTGCTCGGGACCGACGGCGGGGTCTACGGGTCGTACGACCGCGGCGAGCATTGGCAGCATCACGCCACGATGGCGCTCGGCGAGTTCTATCGGATTGCCGTCGACAACAGCTCGCCGTACCGCATCTGCGGCGGCCTGCAGGACAACCTGAACTGGCTCGGCCCGAGCGCAACCAACACCAAGGACGGGATCGTCAACCAGGACTGGATCAACATCCAGGGCGGCGACGGGTTCTACTGCGCGTTCGATCCGTCGGACCCGAATCTCGTCTACGCCGAGTCGCAGTCCGGCTTTGCGCATCGCATGAACGTCCAGAGCGGGGCCACGAAGCAGCTCCGGCCGGAGCCGGCCGAAGGGCAGGCGGCGTTCCGCTTCCACTGGAATTCGCCGTTCGTGCCAAGCGCGCACGATCCGGGCGTGATGTACCTCGCGGGCAATCGCGTGTTCATGCTCACCGATCACGGCGAATCGTGGCGCGTCATCAGCCCCGACCTCTCGACGAGCCATCCCGATCGCATCGCGACGACCGGCAGCGGGGCCGAAACGTATGGCGTGGTCTTCGCGCTCGCCGAGTCCCCGGTCAAGGCCGGCCTGATCTGGGCGGGCACCGACGACGGCAAGGTGTGGCTGACGGAGGATCGCGGCGGCAAGTGGACCGATCTCACCGCGTCTCTGCCGCCCGAAGCGAAGGGCCAGTGGATCGCGCGGATCGAGCCCGGACACAAGGACGACACCGTCGCGTACCTGGTCGTGAGCGCCTATCAGAGCGGCAATTACGCGCCGCTCGTCTACCGCACCGGCGATCGGGGGCGCACGTGGCAGAACCTCGCGTCCGGCCTGCCGAAGGAGTGGCCCGCGCGCGTCGTACGCGAGGATCCGGCGAATCCCGACCTGCTGTTCGCCGGGACGGAGTTGGGCCTGTACGTCAGCGTCGATCGCGGCGCGGCGTGGCAGCCGCTCGGCAATCTTCCCCGCGTCCCGGTGGACGACATCGTCGTCCATCCGCGTGAGCGCGACCTCGTCATCGCAACGCACGGGCGCAGCCTCTACATCCTCGATGACATCCGCGCGCTCGAGGAATTGACGCCGGCGGTGGCGCAGGAAGCGGCCCACCTGTTTCCGATCGCGCCGGCGATTGCGCACGAGCTGTTGCCGGGCTGGAGCGATTCCGAAGGATCGACGGGCATCTATCGCGCCGCGAACCCGGCCGCCGGGGCGACGCTGACGGTCTATGTGAAAGAATTCACGGGAGACTCGATCAGCATCGCCATCAAGGGGCCCGACGGCCGGCCGGTCGCGACGCTGAAGGCGCCGGGCACACCCGGCTTCAACCGCCTCGCCTGGAACTTGAAGCCCGGCGGCGACGTGCTGACGCCGTACGGCGGCGAGGGCGCGAAGTACGTCAGGCCCGGTGAGTATGACGCGACGCTCACGTTCGGATCGATCACGCAGACGCAGAAGATCACGGTCACTGCCGCCGAAGGGATAGAAACACGATGACGTTCACGCACAGGATCTCGGTTGCCGCGATCGCGCTGACGCTCCTCACCGCCA
>JABFWM010000417.1 GCA_013362195.1 Acidobacteriota bacterium | reverse complement strand
GATCGAACAGATGCTCGATGACGTCGAACATCACCGCCGCGTCGAACGACGCCGGCGGAAAACTCATCGCCTCGGCCCGCTCCCGGCGCACGTCGAGGCCGAGCCGATCGCGCGCGAAGCCCGCGGCCTCCGGCGACAGCTCCAGCCCCGAGACCTCCCACCCCGCGCGCGACGCCGCCTTCAGGAAGAGTCCCGCCCCGGTGCCGATCTCGAGCAGCGTCCGGCCGCGCGGCGCGGCGCGACGAATCACCTGCAGCATCGGAGCGTGGCGCCGATCGAGCCACGCAAGATCCACGCGGCCCTCCGGCGCACCCGCCGCCGGCAGATATTCCTTCCAGAAATACCCGGCGTTGTAGCGCGCGAGAATGCGCGATTCCGGCGCGCGCGGGTTCGCGTAGACGAGCCCGCACGCGCGGCAGCGCTCGATCCCGTAGTCGAATTTCGTATACAGACGACAGGTGTTCGCGGCGCCGCACAGCGCACACGGGATCTCGCGCGGCGCGTCGACACTGTCGTTCCGCGAAGCAGCGGCAGTGGCGGGACGTGCGGGTTCGGACGCCGGCACGCCTCGTTCACTCGCCATACGTCACGGCCAGCGAGACGACTTCGAGCCCGAGCAGCACGTTGGAGGGCAGGCGGGGGTCCGCCGGAAACTCCGGATTACGGAGACGGAATTCGATGTCGAGCGCGTCGCGGCCCGCCAGGACCCGGGGCGGAATGCGCGCGCGTAGCGGTGCCGCGGGCGAGCCAACGATCCAATGATCCACCGTCTCGCCGTTGGCGACGACGTCGACGTCGAGGCGCGGATGCGACGGATCCACGAACGTCAGGGCGTTGACCTCGAGGAGCAGCGGCCGCGCCCCGCGAGCATCCGGCGCGAGCCCGAGGCGGATCAACGCCAGCGGGCCGAACGTCCACGTCCCGGTGCGGTTCGGCCGTCCCCAGCCGAAGGTCAGGTAGCGGCGGACGTCTGCGGGTCCGGTCAAATCGAGGACGTCGCCGACGGCATACGGCGGGGCGGGCGGAACCGCCAGCGGCGCGGCGCCGCCCTCCGGCGAGGGCGTGCACAGATTGAATCCGTCCGCCTTCTCGCAGCGGGCAGACCGCACGCCGCGGAGCGCCCAGATCGTCAGCACATCATCGGTCACGACATACGCGGATCGCGGATCGAGCGTCCCGTCGAGGTGTGCGCGCATCAGGTCGAGGCAATGCGCACGGAGTTGCGCGTTCGTATAGCGGGCCGCGTAGTAGCTGTTCGCGCGCATGCGCTCCGCCGCGGCCAGCTTCCCGAACCAGACGAACCCGTAACGGCCGCCGACGCCGAACGTGGACTGATCGCACTGAAAGGACGGGACGAGAATCAGGTTGTCGTAGCGGCGTCCGAGCCCCTTCCACGACGGCGATTGCAGCGGGCTCTCGAAGCGATCCGTCATGGCCGCGTGGACCCTGGTTCGCATCGGCGTCATATCGGCGAACTGCACCACCAGGAGGACGGCGAGGATGAGGACCCTGGTTGATGCCTTCCATGCGCGGAACGTCAGCGAGAGCGCCGCGATGAACATCAGATAGTAGGCGGGCCAGAACAGCCGGCCCGACGCGCGCAGGCCGTGGAGCACCGTGACGATCGCGGAGGCCGCCTTGCCGGCGATCGCCGGCATGCCCATCGACGCCTCGCTCACCCGTTGATCGGGCATCGGGATCGCCGGCTGACCGTGAACCTTGAAGATCACCGACGAGCCGAAGGAGATCGTCGTGGACGCCGCGAGCGCGGTGCAGACGAGGCCGAGGCCGACGAGCGGAAGCAGCCGCCGTTCCCGGAGCCAGAGGATCGACTGCGGCCGGCGCACGAGGCCGACGACGAGCAGCGCAATCATTCCGAGGCCGAGATAGTTGTAGCCTTCGTACTGCCACGGGTGCATCAGCGGCAGCGGCGGCAACAGCATCGATCCCAGGTCCATCGGGTTGACGGGCGCGTTCAGGTTCATCGAGAAGAGGCCGTACCCGCCCGCCAGGTACGTGGCGGCGTCATGCGAGAGGAGCACGCCGAACACCGCGCCGCTCGCCAGCACGATCCCCATCGTGATTGCCACCAGCAGCGCGATCGTATGCAACCCGCAGCGCCGTTCGATCATCAGGCGCGCAACGGCCGCCAGCGCGACGAGCAGGCACATGAACGCGATGTACGGCGTGATGCCCGCGGCAATCGCCACGATGATCCACTGCCGGCCGAGCCAGCGCACGGGCGTCTCGCCAGGATCGCGGAAGTAGCCGTCGAGGCCCGCGAGGATCGCCCAGTGGGTCAGCAGCGTCGTGTGCCCGAACGCGCGCTGCGTGAGCGTCGGCGACAGCAGAAAGAACAGGCTGCCGAGCACGGTGAAGGCGGGGTCCGACGGGAACAACCGGCGGCAGAGGCTGTAGCCGAAGTACGCCTGCAGCGCGAAGCAGAGCGCGGCATACGGTCCGAGATATTGAAACGGCTCGGGAAGGATCGGCCCGAGGGGCCGCAGCAGAACGGCGAGGAGCGGCATCGCGTCCAGGAACGCGATCGACGTCCCGACCGGATACCCGACGCGATCGGTCCACGCAAGCGGAAAGCGGATGTGCGAATCGTGCCGGAAGAGCGCCCAGCCCGTGTAGTAGGTGGCGTTGTCGCCGAAAATCCAGGCGACGTTCGTCGGATCGAGGGGCCGCCACCCGATGAGCGCCACAGCGTTTGCGAGGCCGAGCCCGATGGTCAGCAGCGCGAGCCTGCTGTGACGCACTTGCATCGTTGCCGCGCATGATATCGCAGCCTCGCGCGGCGGTTTCCGCGCGGGATGAGCCATCGCAGACGTGCTGCGCGGCCACCGTTCGTACGCCGCGCGACGATCAGGCGGGCCCGAGCCGGTAATCAGCGGCGTCGCGGGTGAGGTTGGGGTTGTAATACGGATCGTTCTCGATCGTGTCCTGCCAGCGTGCCCGCATCGCCGCGACCGCGGCCGCATCCGGCGTGCGTGGCCCGACGCTCGCGCTCTCATGGTGCACGAGCCGCGCGTACGGCGTGTAGACGATGCGATAGCCGGCGCGGCGGACGCGCAGGCAGTAATCGACGTCGTTGAAATCGACGGGGAACGCTTCGTCGAAGCCGCCGACGCGATCGAAGACCTCGCGCCGCGACATCAGGCACGCACCCGTCACGGCCGACACGTTGCGCGGCCCGATGACGCTGCCGAAGTAGCCTTCGGTCGCGCCCGGATGCTGGTGATACGCGTGCGCCGCGATGCCGAGGACACCGAGCACGATCCCGGCGTGCTGCAGCCGCCCGTCCGGGTACTGCAGCTTCGCACCGACCGCGCCGATGCCCTGGTCCTGCGAGTACTCCAGCATCGCCGTCATCCAGTCGCGCTCGATCGCTTCCACGTCGTCATTGAAGAGCAGCACGTGGCTGCCGTTCGACGCCGCGACCCCCGCGTTGATCTTGCGCGAGAAGTTGAAGGGCGCGTGCGCCTCCATGGCGATCACGCGGTGCCGGGCGCCCTCGAGTGCACGCAGAGACGAGGGCTGCAGCCCCGCTTCGTCCGCCACGATGACGAACTCGTACTCGGGCCAGCCGGTGCGCTCGACGATGCTGCGAACGGCGCGCGCCAGGAGGTCGGTAGGCGTGCCGCGCACGTCGCGGCAGCGGCCCGCGGTCGGAATGACGATCGAGACCAGCGGAGCGCCGGCGATGCGCCGGCGGATCCGGAACAGTCCGGGCGCGCCGCCGGGCACGACCTCCGCGTCGAGACCGCGCCGGCGCACGCCGTCGTCGCGCGCGCGCTTGCCCGCCTCCTGCGCCCACGGCTTCGCCTGGCCGGCGCTGGCGGTCGACTGCGGCAGCTTGCGCCAGTGATAGAGGACGCGCGGGAGATGCGCGATGCGATCGGTGCGCTCGGCGAGGCGCAGCATCAGGTCGTAGTCCTGCGCGCCTTCGTAGCCGGTGCGGAACCCGCCGACTTCGGTGACGAGACTGCGCCGCACGACCGTGAAGTGGCACGTGTACATGCGGTGGAGGAAATGCTCCGGGGACCAATCCGGCTTGAAGCACGGCTCGCAGCGCTGGCCTGCGAGGTCGAGCTTGTCCTCGTCGGAGTAGATGACGTCGGCGTCGGGCCGTGCGTTGATGAAGCGGACGATTTCCGCGAGCGCGTCGGGCGTCAGCTCGTCGTCATGATCGAGCAGGGCAACGAACTCGCCGCGCGCGGTCGCGAGCGCGGCGTTCGACGCGGTCGAGATGCCGCTGTTGGTGGTCAGACGCGTGAAGCGGATGCGCGGATCCGACTCGAACGCAGCGAGGGCCGCGACCGTCGCCCGCGACGTCGACGCATCGTCGCAGAGACACAGCTCCCACCGCGGATAGACCTGGGCGCGAACGGACTCCACGCACGCGCGCAGCCATTTCGCGTCGGTGTTGTACACCGGCGTGATGATGCTGATCAGCGGCTGATGCGGCAGCGCCGCCACGTCGGCCTGCAGGGCGCGGAGGTCCTCCGGCGTGCGATCGCGGGCGGCAATCCAGCGCGCGTAGGCCTTCGTGTCGTGTTCCGCCGAGCCGGCGCGCTGGATGAGGCCGCGCGCGCCGGGCAGGCCGCCGGCGCGCAGCTGCCTCGCGAAGCTCGCGATC
>JABFWM010000101.1 GCA_013362195.1 Acidobacteriota bacterium | reverse complement strand
CCAGGAGTAGTACTGTCCCTGATAGAGGTAGCCGAACCGCGCGCACGATACCAGCTCCTGGGCGCTTCCCTGGTAATCGCGGTAATACGCCTCGCGACGCCCGGTCAATGCCACGACCGCCGTGTGGTGCGCATCGTCGTTCCAGAGCGAATCGGCGCCGTAGCCGCGCTCCGAAGCCGGACGAACGATGCGCGTCTCCTGCGGTTCGTTCTCGGCGATGACGAGAATCGATCGCGCGCCCGCGGCGCTGCGCGTCCGCGACACGATCGTCGCGATGACGTGCTCGGGCGACGCGTCCTTCATGTCCTGCGTCGCGTCGAGCCGCAGGCCGTCGAAGTGGAACTCGCTGATCCAGTAGGCGGCGTTCTGCACGAAGAACTCGCGCGCCGGCGGCGGCCCTTCGAAATTGAGCGGACGCCCCCAGTCGTTCTTGTACTTGTCGGTGAAATAGTCGGGGGAGAACTCTTCCAGGTAGTTGCCGTCCGGTCCGAGATGGTTGTAGACCACGTCGAGAATCACGCCGATGCCGAGCGCATGCGCGCGGTCGTTGAAGCGGCGCAGATCGTCGGGCGTGCCGTAGAGGCGCGTCGGCGCATACAGGTCCACCCCATCGTAGCCCCAGCCGAATCGCCCGGCGAATTCGCAGACCGGCATCATCTCGAGGATGGTGATGCCGATGCGCGCGAGCTCGTCGAGCTCCCGCGCGGCCGCCGCCCACGTGCCTTCGCCCGTGAACGTGCCGACGTGCATCTCGTAGATGACGTGTCCGTCCGGGTGGAGTCCGCGCCAGCCACCATCGGTCCACGCGAACGACGGATCGACGAATTGCGACGGGCCGTGCGGCCCATCCGGCTGGCAGCGCGAGGCCGGGTCCGGCCGGAGCCGATCGCCGTCGAGGCGAAGCCAGTAGCGGCCCCCCGCGCGCGCCTCGGCATCGAGCACGCTGAAATGCCCGTCCGCTTCGCGCGTCATCGCGAGCGTGCGGGCCGGCCGGCCCTCTCCGGCAAGGACGACCAGGTCGATGGAACGACAGGCCGGCGCCCACACGCGCACGTCGGCGCCGCGGCCGGATCGCCATTCGGCGCCGACGCTGAAGCGGCGTCCGCTGACCGGGCCGGCGACAGGCGATCGATCAGCGTTGGGCACGCCGGCGCTCTCGGCCGGTCAGACGAGCAACTTCCGCGGTGAGGACCGCTGGCTCGACCGGTTTCGGTAGGTCGCAGCGGGCATCGGAGAGCAGCCGCCGCATCTGCTGGTCGGTACGCGCGAAGGTGGTCAGCGCCAGCGCGGGAATGCGCCCGCCCCGATCCGATTCGAGCGCCGGCACTTTCACGACGACCGAGTACGAGTCGCGATCCGGCGACACCGCGTCGCTGATGAGCACGTCGGGACGCCAGGCCTCGAGCAACTCCAGCGCCTCGTCGATCCCTTCGACGACGCGGACGAGCGCGCCGCGTTCGCCGAGGACCACCGACAGCAGCTCGCGCCCGTCGCGGTCGCGATCGAGCACGAGCACGCGGATGCCATCGAGCGGCGGTGAACTCACGGTCGGATGGGCCGCGGCCCGGACCAGCGTGCGCAGGCCCTGATCTTCCTTGTGCAGCGGCAGCCGGACGGTGAAGACCGCGCCGCGACCGCCGGGGTCGTTCCGCACCTGAATCTCTCCGGCGTGGCGTTCGACGATCTCGCGCACGAGCGATAACCCGACACCGAGCCCGCCCGCCGCCCGCGTCGGCGACCCGTCGGCCTGCGTGAACCGATCGAAGATCCGCGGCAGGAACTCCGGATCGATTCCCGGTCCGTTGTCGCGCACCGTCATGCACGCCGAGTCGCCGCCTTCGATCGACACCTGCACCGCGCCGCCGCGCGGCGTGAACTTGATCGCGTTCGCCAGCAGATGCCAGACGACCTGCCGGAGCCGGTCGATGTCGCCGCGAACGACCACCGGAGCGTCGGGCGAAGCGACGTTGACCCGTACGTCCTTCGCGTCGGCGGCGGCCGAAACCGACGACACCGCCTCCTGCACGACCGCCCGCAACGAGACCGGACGGCTGTCGATGCGCAGCTTGCCCGTGAGGGCCTTCGAGATATCCAGGAGGTCCGAGGTCAGTTGCGCCTGCAGGCGCACGTTGCGTTCGATGGACTCGAACCCGCGCTGCGCCGTCACGTCGTCCAGCTTTCCCGTCCGGATCAGGTGCACCCACCCGAGCACGGCGTTCAGCGGCGTCCGCAGTTCGTGAGAGATGGTCGCGAGGAACTCGTCCTTCAAACGGCCCGCCGCTTCGCCTTCGAGCCGCGACGCGTGCGCGATGCGCGCCTCGCGTTCGGCGATCCGTCTCGCGCGACGCAACTCCGTGACCAGCGCGGTCAGAAGGAGGCCGTCGAGCACGAACAGCGCGAGATGCGTGTGGACCGCAACGGCGGACTGTGCGGGCTGCGCGGTCGCGGCACCAATGATCGCGCCGAGCACCGTGACCGCGAGCGCGGCGCCGGTGCCGGCGAACCAGGCGCTGCCAAGGACGAGGATGCTGAGCAGGAGGAAGAGGCCGCCTTCGTCGATCACGCTCGACGGTGAGCGCGCGGCGAAGTACAGGATCAAGGCGACGGCAATCGCGACGAACTGACGGACGGGTCCCGGCAGTGTCGGAAACGGATACGGACCGGAACCCCTCGTCATCGCCGTCGGCATTCTCCGCAAGGTGTGTAGGCGCACACCTATCTGAAGTACTCGTGGCAACGCCCGTGCCACGGCCCACATACGGCAACTCAGCTCGCGGAGGGGGTTTGTTCCAACTCTTCCTTCTCGGGCACCGGCGGCGCCGGCTCACCGAGAACAGCGTCGATCAGGCCGTAATCCCTCGCCTTGACCGCGTCGAGATAAAAATCGGTCCGCTTCGTATCGCGAATGATCTGGCGCAGCGGCTTTCCCGATCGGTCGGCAAGGATCCGATAGATCTGGCTCTGCATTTGCTTGAGGCGGTCGAGGTGCTGGGCGGCCGCTGTCGTCGATTGCCAACCTGCCCATTTGGCGGGCTCGTGGATCATGATCCACGAATGCGGAAACGCGAGACGACGACCGGGGCTGGCCGCCTGCAGCACGACGGAGCCCATTGAATACGCCATCCCCTGGACGATGATGGTGACTTCGATTCCGCCGAGCACCAGCTGGCGGATGGCGTCATGCAGGGCCAGGCCATCAGTGACGTTGCCGCCGGCGCTATTGATGTACATCGTGATCGGCCGGCGGCCGTCGTTGGCGAGCTCACGGAGCCGCTCGATGCCACTGCGCGCGCTGTCCTTGTCGATGTCGCCGACGAGATAGATGTCGCGGAGGCGGTCCGACTGCTCTTTGCGCAGGATGTCCTTGACCGCGTCCACGAGTTCGGTTAGCAGACGATCGCTGATGTCGCTCATACCGGCCCCGGATTATCGCACGCCGCCTCACTCCCCACGCGCGGAGGATCAATGAAGAGCTTTGCCAACGTCAAGGGCCACCCGATACATCCGGCGCTGATTCCCTTTCCGTTCGCGTTCCTCCCGACAGCCCTGCTGTTCGATGCGGGCAGCCGCTGGCTCGCGCGTCCCGCCTGGGCCATCACCGGTTTCCACCTGTTGCAACTCGGGATCCTGAGCGGGCTGGTCGCCGCCGTACCGGGCGCGCTCGACTTTCTGCAACGAGTGCCGCCGGCGAGCTCGGGGCGGAGCCGGGCGCTGCGGCACGGCCTGCTCAACGTGGCGGCGATTGCCGTATTCGCCATCGTCTGGAGCCTGCGCCGCGACGACAGGGTCACGGGCGCGACGCTCGCGCTCGAACTGCTCGCGGTCGCCGTGCTGCTGTACTCCGGATCGCTCGGCGGCACGCTCGTCACGCGCAACCTGATTAGCGTCGACCATCGCCATGCGAATGCCGGCAGATGGCGGGAGACGCGCATCACCGCGCCGGCCGGCACGCCGGTCGCGATCGCCCGGGCCGACGAACTGGAACGCGACCAGATGAAGCTGGTCATCGTCAACGGCCACCGCCTCGTCCTCGCGCGCACCGGCAACGGCTATGCCGCCTTCGATGACGGATGCACGCACCGCGGCGGATCGCTCGCCGACGGCGTGTGCATCGACGGCGCCGTGCAGTGCCTGTGGCACGGCTCGCAGTTCGATTGCGCGACCGGTGAGGTCAGGTCCGGCCCCGCAAAGAAGAAGATTCGGACCTACGAGGTGAAGCAGCAGAAGGACGAGGTGCTGCTCGTCTCGCCACCGCGATGACAGACGGCGCTGGCGTGGGTTCCGGCGAGAAGCTGACGACGTTCACGTCGACGAGGCGGAGCGAAGCGAGGCGGCGCGGATGGTTGCGATGCGCGTGCCGCCATCGTTCATCGGGCGACGCCCTGTTCAATGCTTGCCTGCAACTGGGTGATGAAGCGGTCGATGGTGGCCGTGTGGCCGAACACGAACCGTGACAGGAACCTGAAGATCACGTTGTAGACCGCGCCGTCCTCCGTAATCGACAGCTGGGAACCGGCCTGGCCGGGCGCGATGCGATACGTCCACGTGCCGCCGAATGGCAGCGACGGATCGGTGATCCGTGCAACGAGCCGTGAGGGGCGATCCATGTGCGCGAACGCGAGTGGCAGCCGGCCGCTCGATGTGTGCT